>SSGT01000183.1 GCA_008017065.1 Crocinitomicaceae bacterium | reverse complement strand
GCATTTACACGCTACTTAGACGCAACGGATCCAGATGTTCAACAACTCGAATTGGCAGCACATTTAGCGTCCGTCAAAGCACATATTGTTGCGTTGAGTGCGAAAGGGTACGATGATTACGACAAAGCATTGGATTTTGTGATGATGTTTATTCCGAGTGAGCCAGCGTACATTGCCGCTTTGCAAGGTGATCCCGATTTATGGAATTTTGCGTACGACAAGCGAATTTTGCTGTTGAATCCAACCAACTTGATTACCTCCTTGAAATTGATTGTTGATTTGTGGAAAAGGGAGTATCAAAATCAAAATGCAATTGAAATTGCTGAAAGAGGAGCAAAATTGTATGATAAATTTGTCGGTTTTGTTGATAATTTGAAAGGAATTGGTGAAGGATTAAATAAGGCTCAAAGCAAATACGATGAGGCTTTTAAGCAACTGACAACCGGGAACGACAACTTGGTGTTGCAGGCAACCAAGCTGAAGAAATTGGGGTTAAAACCCAAAAAAGAACTGTCAACAGACATACAGCGGTTGGGACTACAAACGGATGAAACGGAATAGACACATGTGAAACGCGTGTTGGAAATGTGAAATGGATGTGTTTCTCGATTTCTTTTTCAATCGGATTCCGTACCTTCGCATCGCGCAACGCACGTAAACAATCAAATTCAAATCCGATGATCGATTTTCGAAGTGATACAGTAACCAAACCAACTCCAGCAATGCGTGAAGCAATGTTTGCAGCACCCGTTGGAGACGATGTTTTTCAGGAAGATCCGACGGTTAATTTGTTGCAAGAGAAAGCCGCACAACTGTTTGGAATGGAAGCCGCACTTTTTTGTGCTTCGGGAACACAAACAAACCAAATTGCAATCAATGTGCATGTAAAGCCGGGCGGTGAAATCATCTGCAACGAAGAAAGTCACATTTACAAGTATGAAGGTGGTGGAATTGCGAAAAATTCGGGAGCATCTGTTCGCTTGTTACAAGGCAACCGTGGTCGAATCACGCAAGAGCAAATTGCACAGTGGATCAATCCGGATGATGTGCATTATCCAGTTACCGAATTGATTTCGTTGGAAGACACAGCCAATCGGGGCGGTGGTGCAATTTATGATTTTGCTGAAATACAGAAAATACGAGCGTTTGCGTTGGAACAAAACATTCCCCTTCACATCGACGGTGCGCGTTTGTTTAATGCGTTGGTTGAAAACAATATTCCTTTCAAAACCTACGCCGCACAGTTTGATTCCATTTCGATTTGTTTGTCGAAAGGCTTGGGTGCGCCCGTGGGTTCGTTGTTGCTTGGAAAGGCAGATTTTATCAAAAAAGCAAGACGCGTACGAAAAGTGCTCGGTGGCGGAATGCGTCAAGCGGGATTTTTGGCAGCGGCTGGAATTTATGCGTTGGAAAACAACATTCAGCGTTTGAAAGAAGATCACCGCAAGGCGAAAATGATCGAAGAAGCGTTGCAACAATGTACGTGGGTAGAATCGGTTGTACCGGTGGAAACCAACATTGTGGTTGTGATTTTGAAGGACAAGGAAAAACGCGATGCAATCATCGAAGCATTCAAAAATCAGGGCGTATTGATCATGGCATTTGGTCCGGGTATGTTGCGGATGGTGACACATTTGGATATTTCGGAGCTCGATTTGGAGCAAACCTTGGAAATCGTGACTAAAATTCGTTTCTGATGCGTTCGGTATGGTTGATTGGATGGGTCCTTGTTTGCTTTTTAACGGCTTGCAAGTCAGAAGACAGTTCGGAAACGATTTCTTTTGACGAACTTTCGAAACCCGCTTCGTCGACAGCTGAAAAGGACAGTGTACCGAGTCAACAAGAAACGAAAATATCGGCGTTTGAATCCCTTTCAGATTTGTCAAAATACGTTGTGGATAGTTTGAATTTTGATTCTACAACGGTGATACTCCTCGACACCTTGTTTTTTCCAGATCGATTTGGAATGCCTCAAGCGGAAAAATGGAGCGTGAAAAATGGCAACGATTCATTGGTTTTCATGCATTGGAATTACGCCAAAGGTGCGGTTGCACAAAGCACGTTTTACAACTGGTTGGATTGTTTTGGAGCAGGATGCAAATCCATTCAAGTGGGAGAAAAGAAAAATTTAAGCAAACGAGCAACCTTGATTTTACAAACGGGTCGTCACTTAGTTTGGGTGGAATCTGGAAAAAAAATAGACGCGTTGCGATGGGCAAGAATCGTGCGTAACGGATTGGAATTGAAAAAATGGGATTTTGTGTTGATTCAGTTGCCCAAAGGAAAGGTCGATTGGTACAAAATGAATGAAAATGCCGAATTGGAAATGTTTCAAGACGGACAAATAGTTACGAATTAATAGAAGGTATGAAAATAGTAAACAGAGGTTTTTTGATTATCAAACCCAAGGCCGCATTTTTTGAATGGTCGAATAAACATGCTGAAAGCGAAGTAGAATTCAATGAAACCGATGAGGTGGAAGGCAGTGTTTTTTTGATTGACGAAGATTTTTTTGAGATTGAACCTGTAATTGAACAAAATTTCAAAAAGATTTTGAAACACGAACTTTCAATGGTAACTGAAGATACCGCTGCCTGGCCTGAAAAGTTGACGATGGAGACATTTTTGGATTTTTTCAGTTACGATTTCGGTTCATTCGTGATTGATTTGGAAAAGTCGGATTTGAAAGCCGAGAAAATGTAATACGTTTCAAAAGCCAATACGCTGACTGTTTCACTTCGTCATTATTTCGCTAATTTTGTTGTATGCACTTAAAGTCCCTTTCGCTCATCAATTTCAAGAATTATGCCCAAGCAGAGTTTACGCTGACTGAGGGTATCAATTGCTTTGTGGGTAGAAATGGATCGGGGAAAACCAATGTGTTAGATGCAGTGCATTACTTGAGTATGTGCAAATCGTATCTCAATCCAGTTGACAAGCAAAATATTCGTTTCGATGAGCAATTTTTTGTGGTGCAAGGTTGGTGGGACGAAGAAGGAAGAGAAACTGAAATTTATTGCGGTGTCAAGGCAGGGGCGAAGAAGATTTTCAAGAAAAACAAGAGTGAATATGAAAAGTTGGCAGATCACATTGGTGCGTTTCCAACGGTGATAATTTCGCCATACGACCGTGACTTGATTGCAGAAGGCAGTGAAGTACGTCGTCGGTGGATGGATGGAATCATCTCGCAGTTTGACCGAAGTTACTTGGATTACTTAGTGCGTTATGGAAAGATTTTGGAGCAGCGCAATGCGTTGTTGAAACGGTTTTATGAAAACGGATTTTTTGAGCGCGAAAATTTGGAAGTATGGGATGCGCAATTGGCTATCGCGGGCACCGAAATTTACAAGCGACGAAAAGCTTTTTTGGAGGAATTCATTCCCGTGTTTCAGTCGTATTATCAATTCATTGGTGAGGAAACCGAAGTGGTGAAACTCGAATACAAATCAGCACTCAACGAGTGTAGTTTTGATGAATTGTTGGTAAATAACCTCCGCAAAGATGGACAAGCGCAATACACCACTGGCGGAACGCACAAAGACGATTTGATTTTTACAATCAAAGAGCATCCGGTCAAAAAATTTGGATCACAAGGACAACAAAAATCGTTTCTCATTGCGCTGCGTTTGGCGCAATTTGATTGGTTGAAAAAGCATCTCCATAAAAAACCCATTTTGATGTTGGACGATATTTTTGACAAGTTAGACCACCAACGAGTCGAAAAATTAATGTCGTTGGTTTCAGACCACGTTTTTGGACAAGTGTTGGTTACGGATACCGAAGCTGCACGCGTGAAAACCATTTTTGATACGATTCAAATGGACTTTACCTTGTTTGAAATCGATACGTTGAACACCACCTTAAATCCTGTTGTATATGAATGAAAAAGAGCGAAGTTTGCACCACACAACACTTGGGGATGCAATTGACAAACTCATGAAAGCATACCGCTTGGACGGGAAATTGAAAGAAATTGAAGTGCTCAACAAGTGGGAGGAAATGATGGGGCGAGCCGTATTTTTGCGTACGAAAAACATCTACATTAAAAACCGAATTTTACACTTGCAATTGGATTCATCCGTCATGCGCGACGAATTGTTTCATGGCAAGACGGTAATCATTCAACGCGTAAACGAAACGGCAGGTTTTGAAATGATTACGGATATTTGGTTTGGTTAAATCGCTTGTTAAAATAGCAATTTGACGATTTCAGCTGCTTCCTTTACATCGTGAACGCGTAGTATTTTCGCTCCTTTTAACACGGCTTGTGTGTTGAGAATCGTCGTTCCGTTGAGCGCTTCGTTGGCTGTGCAATTGAGTTTTTTGTAGATCATCGATTTACGTGAAAACCCTACTAAAATCGGTTGATTCAGAAAGCGAAAATCTTCCAAGCAATGCAGTAATTCATAGTTTTGATCCATCGTTTTTGAAAAGCCAAAACCGGGATCGATCACAATGTCGTGTACTCCTTTTTGTTTCAAGGCTTCAATTTTTGTCGAAAAATACGCGGCGATCTCTTTGAAAAGGGAAGTGTAGTGCGTGTTTTCTTGCATGTTTTGTGGTGTACCACGCATGTGCATTAAGATGTAAGGACATTGATAATGTGCGGCAACATCCCAAATGGAGGGATCGATTTCACCGCCGCTGATATCGTTGATAATCGAAGCGCCCGCTTCAAGTGCTTCGCGGGCAACTTCGCTTCGAAACGTGTCGATGGAGATGATTGTTGCGGGGAATTCGCGTTTGATCGCAGCGATTGCATGGCACGTTCGCTCGATTTCTTCTGTTAAAGTGATGTTAAAAGCGCCCGGTCTGGTAGAATATCCACCGACGTCGAGGAGGTCCGCACCGTCGTTTAATAGCTTTTCTGCCTGTTTCAAAATAGTGTTAACTCCTTCAAAACGACTGTTTTCAAAAAAAGAATCTGGAGTGCAATTGATGATCCCCATGATTTTTGGAACCTCTAGGGTCAATAATTTATCCTGTACCCGAATGCTGTTTTTTGAAAGGAAATAACTATCTTCAACGCTCATTTTTCACTTGTTTGTTCTTACTGCACAAATTTGGAAACAAATAACGGATTTTAGCACAGAACAATTTTTTTTTTAGAAAAGCAGCATGGAAAATTGAAACGACGTTCAGTTGATTGAACATCGATGGGAATAGTGGAAATTTAAAGTGAGTAAATTGTAGATCTATGAAGAATACGTACACGTTACAAGGGCAGTCATTTGTGTTTAACGCCTTGTTTATTTTGATGAATCTAGCAGGTTTGGCCCTTGTCACCATGGGCTTTCACGAAAATTTTGAAAATAGCAAATGGGTATATGCAGGAATTGGATTTGGAATCATGGCGCTGAGTATCGGCGGAATTGTGATTCTAAAAGGACGACTTTTCATGTCGTACGTGTCACGTGTTTTAGTGGGTGGCTTGTTCATCGTTTCAGGATTGATCAAGGCGAATGATCCGATCGGGTTTAGCTACAAATTGGAAGAATATTTCGAAGACGGAGCCTTAGCGTTTCGAATCAAAGAATGGTTTGGAGCACCGGGTTTTTCCTTGGAATATTTAATTCCATTCGCGTTGTGGTTGAGCGTGCTAATTTGCGTGGCAGAAATCGTATTGGGCGTGTTGGTACTGATCGGTGGAAAAATCAAAGCGGTATCTTGGTTGTTGGTGTTGATGATGTTATTTTTTACATTTTTGACTTGGCATACAGCGAATTGCGACGGGAACACGAAGTTTGTAGACCGCGACACGTATGATTTGAATACGGAAATAGCTGGAATCAAGTTGGAGGAATCGAAAACCAATAAAGACATCAAAATCATTTCGAAAGGCAATGGCGAATTGGTCGTCGATGAAATGAAGCAACCGCAATGCGTGTCAGATTGTGGCTGTTTTGGAGATGCGATGAAAGGTTCAATCGGACGTTCATTGACGCCAACAGAATCACTTTGGAAAGACATTATTTTGCTCTATTTGGTCGTTTGGATTTTTATTTCTCAGCGAAGAATTGAACCCAATTCGACAAAAGACAATTTGTACATCATCCCAATTTCATTGGTGTTTATCGCGTTTTTCTCCTACATCTTTGGATGGTATTTTCCACTTGCGTTTGGACTTGTTGCTTTATTGGCGGCGTTGTGGATTCTGCGTGCTGGTGGAAAGTTGTTTGGCAATTACTGGGGAAGTGCGCTCGTTGTAACCGTGTTGTGTTTTATCATGACGACGTATGTCTTGCGCTACGAACCAATCAAAGATTACCGTCCGTATGCAGTAGGTTCGAACCTGAGAGAAAAAATGTTGGATGGAATTCCGGGCGTTTTTGAAAGCGGAATGCTCTTAAAAAACAAGAAAACAGGAAAAGAAGAGTTTTGGTCTGAAAAACAATACATGGATCCCAACCGCAAAGTGTGGGAGGACAAAAACTATACCTTGGTAAAAATGGATACCAAAGAAATCAAGAAAGGGAAATTACCTTCCATTGATTCTGCGCAGTTTAATCCATCGATCGAATTTGCGGCAATTGGCAAGCAGGAAAAACAACTGAAGTACGTGCAGCAGCAATTGAAAAAAGTGAATGTCGATGGCGTATTGTTGTTGGACAAGGCCTACAATTCAGAAATTCAAGTGCTTGCATCTGAATACGATTTGGTCAACTACGATACGGCTTCATTCCGATTCATTCGCAACATTCAAATGCCAGATCCGAATATGACTGAATTGAGTATTCGTGATTTCTTGTTGGAGGCTCCAACTGCCTTTATAGTCTTTGCAAAAGATTTGACAACGGCTGATTTTTCGGAGATTGCAACGTGGAAACAAATGTATGCAGCGACCAAAAAGCGCAACATTCCGTTTGTGATGGTTTGCGCAGGAAGTAGAGCTGATATTGATGCTTGGAGAAATAAACACCAATTTCAAGTGCCCGTTTTTGGACTTGATTTTATCGAACTGAAAGTAATAGCAAGATCCAATCCATCGTTGATGGTGCTTCAAAAGGGAGTTGTGAAAGGGAAGTATCCGCACCGCTCGCTGCCCAAATTTGATTGGATTCAAAAACATGTACTAAACAAAAAATAATGAGACAAAAAATTGTTGCTGGAAACTGGAAAATGAATTTATCGAAAAGTGAAGCCTTGGCGTTGTACCTTTCGATTGATTCCAATCAACTTGAGAATGGAGTAGAACTTATCGTTTTTCCGCCGGCTATCTTTGTAGATGCATTAAAAAACGTGAATGGAAATGTTCCGATTGGTGTTCAAAACTTTCATCCTGCCGAAAAAGGCGCATTTACGGGTGAAATTTCAATTACGCAAGCGATGGACATCGGTGCTGATTACGCGTTGATTGGGCATTCAGAACGACGGATGTATTTTAACGAGGATGCCAGCTTTTTGAAAGATAAAGTGGATGCAGCGTTACACCACGACCTAAATGTGATTTTTTGCTGTGGCGAGCCACTTTCGATTCGCGATATGAACGCACAGGAATACTATGTCGAAGAACAATTGCGGGAAAGTTTGTTTCATTTGTCGCCAAGTCAGTTCGAACGCATCGTGATTGCTTACGAACCAATTTGGGCCATCGGAACTGGAAAGACTGCATCGAGTCAACAAGCAGAAGCGATGCACAAAGCAATTCGCGGATTCATAGAGAAACAGTACGGAACGAATACCGCTGAAAAAATTTCGATTTTGTATGGTGGAAGTTGTAACGCTTCCAATGCTTCCGAGTTATTTGCATGCGAAAACGTGGATGGCGGTTTGATTGGTGGAGCAGCGTTGAAAGCGTCAGATTTTTTACAAATTGCAAATTCGTTTTAATGGATTATCTTGAATTAACAGTTGACTTGACTCCGCGTAATCCGTGGGCTGAAATTTTAGTGGCGCAACTTGCAGACATGGGATTTGAAAGTTTCGTAGATACTGAATCCGGAATTCAAGCGTATGGACAAGTAGCATTGGTGGATGTAAAACAAATGGAGCAAGAAACACTGCTTAACCGAGAATTGGAAGATGTTTCCGTTGAGTTTTCCTCCAAAATCATCGAACAGCAAAATTGGAATGCCTTGTGGGAAGCTGATTTTCAGCCGGTAGAAGTAGAAGATAAAATGACCATTCTGGCACCATTTCACGATAAATCGAATGCAACAGGACTTTTGATTGAAATTCAACCGCAAATGTCTTTTGGTACAGGACACCACCAAACCACGTGGATGATGTCGAAAGCGTTGCTTGATTTGGAAAAGATACCGTCGCGCGTATTGGACATGGGAACGGGGACAGGTGTGTTGGCCATTTTAGCAGAAAAGCTCGGCGCACAAACGATTTTAGCGATTGATATTGAAGATTGGTCCGTAGAAAATACGAAAGAAAACGCAGTTCGAAATCAATGTACGAAAATTGAAGCGTTACACGGTGATGTTGACTTATTAGTAGGTCAAACATTTGATTTGATTTTAGCCAACATCAATAAGAATATATTGAAAAGTCACATGGCACAATACGCTACTTGCATAGAAACAGGTGGGATATTGATGTTGAGTGGTTTTTTTGAAACAGATACTACTGAATTGATTGATGTAGCAGCACAGTTCGGTTTGGAACTATCGCAATTGATGACCAAGGAAACTTGGGCAGCACTTATTTTGACAAAAAAGTAAATCGTCCGCTTATGACAACTATCACGCGCACATCAGTTGCGAATTTTAATGGATTCGCAGCTTTTAAATTCCGTTGGAATGTAAAAAGCAGTTTTTTATGTTGGATGCTGTTGCTGCTGACATTTGGCGCGCAGGCACAGTCCTTTCCTTCGGATCGTGAGAAATTTGTCAAAGAGTTGCAGCGTATTTTGGCTACTTCTGCGACGGCAGAGGACATGACCTTTATCAAAAAGCAATTGCAACCGATGTTGTTGGAAACAACTGATTTTCCAGATGCCTATTTCACCAAAATGGTGGAAACATGCAATTTGATGGAAGCAAAAAAACTCAAGTATTATCCCGAAACGTTCAATTATGTTTTTTCGGTTTATTCATTCATCAAAGGGAAGCAATCAAAAGCAAGTTATACTGCTTGGCACAGTTCGATTGATAAGATGTTGGATTCAAAGAATGTCAATAAATTCAAAGACTTTATCGATTTTTCGGCAGGTTTCTTCTCTGAAAATTGTTTGACAAAATCACCCAATTTCAAATGGTTGTACCGTGGAGGAACGTATTCATTTGAATACACCGACAAACCGTTTATTGTTTTCAAGGATGGAAAATTGATGTGTGTCGTTGAAAATAGTGGTAAAAAACAGGCTGAAAACCCATTTTCAGATAGCGTCGTTGTGGTTGGTGCAACGGGTACTTTTTATCCGCTTGGAAAAGACTGGATTGGAAAAGGAGGAATTGTGGACTGGCAAAAGGTTGGACTTCCGAAGGAGAAGACATCCGCATTGTTGTATTCGTACGAGGTCAACATGAAATCTCCCAATTTGAATGTTGATTCAGCGTTGTTGACCACTCCCTACTTTTCGAAGCCGATTTATGGGAAATTGATTGAGCGAGCATTCAGTATCAACCGAGAAGAAGACCGAGTATATCCGCAATTTACCTCGTTTGAAAAAAGACTTTCAATCAAAAATATCACAGAAGATATTGATTATGATGGTGGATTTCAACTGAAAGGAGCTGATTTTTTTGGTGTTGGTACAGTGGCAGAGCCAGCGAAATTGACGGTATTTAAGGATGGAAAAACCTTTATTAAGGTCAACACGCAATTGGTAATCGTTAGCCAAAAGCGCATCAATGCCTACCCAAGCCAAGTCACGTTGAATTATGCGATCAAGGATTCTATTTATCATCCAGGAATTGATTTCTCGTACGACATCGCGAGTAAAACAGTGGAGTTGACGCGTGGAAAAACGGGAATTTCACAATCGCCATTTTCAGATTCGTACCACGTGTTGGATCTGTATGTTCCGAAAATTACGTGGACAAAAAGCAAAAATGAATTGGTTTTTACATTTGGAATTGAAATCGGACCCGAACAACGCATCGCAAAATTGGAATCCAAAAGTTTTTACGATGCACGCTTGTACGATCAGTTGCAAGGATTGGAAACAGTTCATCCCTTGGTGGCAATCTCCAATTATTGCTACAAGTACGACGAATACGTTATTACCGAAGGAAAGCTTGCCGATGCACTTGGGAAAACCATTCAGCAGGCAACACCGATCATGTTGCAATTGAGTGGATTGGGATTTATATCCTACGACACCGAAGCGAAGAAAGTAATCGTAAACGAGAAAACGATGAGTTTTATCAATTCGAAATCGGGTAAAAAAGACTTCGACAATTTGAGTTTCATTTCGGATTTGCGTCCGAAATCCTTGCCTTCGAGTTACTCGCCAGAGGAAATTCAAAAAAGCAGACAGTTGCAGCAGTTGGATTCCACCTACAAAGCACAAACGGAATTCCGAAGAAAAATGAAGCAGTTTGGAACCTTGGATTTAACCAATTTGACGATTGTACTTGACGCAGTTGATGAAGTGCGTATTGCAGATATTCAGAGTACTGCTGTTTTTCCGGACGGCAATCAAGTGACGATCAAAAAAGATCGCAATTTTGAGTTTGTAGGCTGGATCAATGCTGGTAAATTACAGCTTCGTGCTGAACAAGCAAACTATGTGTACGCAGCACACAAGATCAATTTGTTGAAAACGGATATCGGATTTTTTCGTGTCAGACCGCTCATGGAACGTGACGGCAAAGAAAGCATTTCGATGGGAAGTTCGATTTCCAACATCGTTGGTGAGATTTTAGTAGATGCACCCAACAACCGTGCGGGGAACAGCAAAACGATTGTGGATTACCCTAAATTGGTGGTCAATAATTCGCCTCGAGTCTATTACAATGATCGCTCGATTCACCGAGGAGCGTATGATAGTGCCCGTTTTTATTTCACCTTGGCACCATTCGAAATCGACAGTTTGGATAATTTCAAAGAAAAGAATTTAAAATTACAAGGAGAGTTGACTTCTGCAGGAATCTTCCCGAAATTCAAGGAATCGTTGCGTATCATGCCGGATTATTCGTTCGGATTTTCAACGTTTCCTCCGGTGGAAGGGTATGATTTTTATGCAACTACCTCGAAATACGGGAAAAAAGGAGGTGCATCGGACACCTTGAAAAATAAAATTGTTCTTTCGAACAACGGACTTCAAGGCGCAGGACGAATTGATTTTGTGCAATCTACATCCATTTCACGCGCGTTTACCTTTCTTCCAGATTCAACGATTGGCTATGCGGAATTTGTGAATCGACCGGTGGAGGCAGGAATCGAGTTTCCGGATGTCAGTTCGAAAGAAGCATTTATTACCTATGTGCCGAAAGGGAATATTTTGAAAGCATCATCGACGCCCACTCCTTTGCTGTCTTTTTTCAAAGATGAAGCTAAATTACGAGGTACCGCGATTGTTCGCCCAAATGGAATGACAGGTTTAGGTGTACTTTCGTTGAAAGATGCAAATTTAAGTGCAGATCTATTTCAATTCAAGCGGTGGGAAGCCAATTCAGACACTGCGAATTTCAATTTGAAGAACACATATCCCGAAGCGGATGAAGACCCACTTTCATTCAAAACAGACAATGTAAACGCGCGTTTGTCGTTTAGTGAGCGAAAAGGTGTATTTAAGTCAAACGACGGAGAAAGTACGGTTGAGTTTCCAATCAATCAATACATTTGCAAGATGGACATGTTTACTTGGTTCATGGATCAGGAATCGGTAGAAATGGCGCAAACAGGGAAGAAAGACATCAACATTGATTCTGATTTGGATTTAGCGAAGCCCAATTTTTTCTCCATTCATCCCAAACAAGATTCCTTGCAATTCAAGGCGCCCAAGGCGAATTTTAGTTTGAAAGAGAAAACGATTTATTGCTCAAAAGTAGAGTACTTGGATGTGGCCGATGCGCGTATTTTTCCTGACAGTATGAAGGTGACCGTGCGCAAACGAGCAGTGATGGATCCACTCAACAATTCGACGATTGTTGCCAATTACATTACAAAATACCACAAATTTGTCAAGGCAAATACGAAAGTGACTGCCCGACGGGCGTATGTATCCGAAGGTGATTATCCGTATGTGGATGCGGATAGCACGATTACGATTGTGCACATGAATAAAATTGGATTGGATTCGACTTATCAGACGATTGCAACCGGGAAAATTTCGAGTGAGGCCAACTTTAAATTGAGTAAGCAGTTTGATTACTATGGTGACGTGAGAATTGCTGCGGCAAATCCATTGATTACCTTTACGGGCGCAACGCGTATCAATCATACGTGTGAAAAATTCCCACGAAATTGGATGTCTTTTACCTCGCAGATCGACCCGAAAAACATCCAAATTCCAGTATCCCAATCGATGAAAACCTTGGATGGATTAGCTGTTTCAGCAGGAATTGTGTGGAGAGATTCGCGCGATCCGGATAGTGTCAAATTATATCCTACATTTTTGTCGACCTTGGTAAGTCCCAACGACCCAATTTTGATTACAGCAAGTGGTTTACTGCAATATAATTTTGACTCCAAGGAGTTTCAAATTGGTTCGGCTGACAAATTAGTTAATCGCAATG
>SSGT01000170.1 GCA_008017065.1 Crocinitomicaceae bacterium | reverse complement strand
TAATAAAGCATTCTCACATTTTAGAGTATAAGTCATGGCAAGAGATCTTAAATATACTAGAAATATCGGTATCGCTGCTCACATTGATGCTGGTAAAACTACCACAACTGAGCGTATTTTATACTATTCTGGTGTTAATCACAAAATTGGTGAAACACACGAAGGTGGAGCTACAACAGACTGGATGGCACAAGAGCAAGAAAGAGGTATTACAATTACTTCAGCTGCTGTTACTATTGAGTGGCCATACAGAAACAACAAATACCATGTAAACATTATTGACACACCGGGACACGTTGACTTTACAGTTGAGGTGAATCGTTCGTTACGTGTATTAGATGGTTTGGTGTTCTTGTTTTCTGCTGTTGATGGTGTTGAACCACAATCAGAAACAAACTGGAGATTAGCGAATAACTACAACGTACCACGAATTGGTTTCGTAAACAAGATGGACCGTTCAGGTGCAGATTTCTTGAATGTAGTGAAACAAGTAAAAGACATGCTTGGAAGTTACGCTGTTCCATTGCAATTACCAATCGGTGCTGAAGATTCATTCCAAGGAGTGGTTGATTTAGTAAACTGGAGAGGAATTGTTTGGAATGAGGCTGACAAAGGGATGACGTTTACGGAAGTTGCTATTCCTGAAGACATGATCGAAGAAGCTACAGAATACCGTGAGAAATTATTGGAAGCTGTTGCAGAATTTGATGAGTCTTTGATGGAAAAATACTTCGAAGATCCAAACTCAATTACAGAAGACGAAATTTTGGCAGCATTACGTGCAGCTACGATTTCTGGAAAAATCGTTCCAATGTTGTGTGGTTCATCTTTCAAAAACAAAGGTGTTCAAACGATGTTGGATTACGTTATGGCAATTTTGCCTTCTCCGTTGGACAATGGTCAGATCGAAGGTACAAACCCTAAAACGGATGAAGTAATCATGCGTAACCCATCTTACGATGAGCCTTTCGCAGGATTAGCATTTAAAATTGCAACGGATCCTTTCGTAGGACGTTTGTGTTTCGTACGTGCATACTCTGGTAAATTACCAGCAGGTTCGTATGTATACAATTCTCGTTCAGATAGTAAAGAACGTATTTCACGTATCTTCCAAATGCACGCAAACAAGCAAATTCAGATTGATGAATTGGGTGCAGGTGATATCGGTGCAGTTGTTGGATTTAAAGACATCCGTACAGGAGATACACTTTGTGGTGAAGGACATCCAATCGTATTGGAATCAATGGACTTCCCAGATCCAGTTATCGGGTTGGCGATCGAACCAAAAACACAAGCGGATACAGACAGATTGTCTATCGGTTTGAACAAATTGGCTGAAGAAGATCCAACGTTCCGTGTGAAATCAGATCACGAAACTGGACAAACGATTATCGAAGGAATGGGTGAGCTTCACTTGGAAATCATCGTTGACCGTTTGAAGAGAGAATTTAAAGTTGAAGTTAATCAAGGTGCTCCACAGGTTTCATACCGTGAAGCAATTACTGGAAGTGTTGAACACCGTGAAGTTTACAAAAAACAATCAGGTGGACGTGGAAAGTTTGCAGATATCTTGGTGAGAATTTCTCCACAAGAGAACCAAGAAAAAACAGGATTGGAATTCATCAACTCAATTAAAGGTGGTAACATTCCAAGAGAATTTATTCCTTCAGTAGAGAAAGGTTTCAAAGAATCAATGAAAAATGGAGTTTTGGCTGGATATCCAGTAGACTCATTCAAAGTTGAATTGTTAGATGGATCTTTCCACGCTGTCGATTCAGATTCATTGTCTTTCGAGGTTGCAGCTAAAATGGCTTACCGTGAAGCGTTGAAAAAATGTCAACCAATTTTGTTAGAGCCGATCATGAAACTGGAAGTATTGACTCCAGAAGAAAACATGGGTGATATCGTGGGTGACTTGAACCGCCGTCGTGGTATGATGAAAGGTATGGATGACAGAGCAGGATCAAAAGTTGTAAAAGCGGATGTTCCATTGTCTGAAATGTTTGGATACGTAACACAATTACGTACATTGTCATCAGGACGTGCAAGTTCTACAATGGAGTTCTCACATTTCGCAGAAACTCCAGCGAACGTTACAAAAGATGTTGTAGCTAAAGTGAACGGTAAAGTAAACGCTTAATAAGTTTAGAAATGAGCCAAAAAATTAGAATTAAATTAAAATCATACGATCACAACTTGGTTGATAAGTCAGCTGAGAAGATTGTAAAAACGGTAAAGGCTACTGGAGCTGTTGTTAGCGGTCCAATTCCATTGCCAACTCACAAAAGAATCTATACGGTTTTGAAGTCTCCACACGTTAATAAAAAAGCGCGTGAGCAGTTTGAATTGTGCTCTTACAAGAGATTGTTGGACATCTACAGTTCTTCTTCAAAAACAGTAGATGCTTTGATGCGCTTGGAGCTTCCAAGTGGAGTAGACGTAGAAATTAAAGTTTAATAAGAACTTTACATTTATAATTCATAATTTATAATTAACAAAGTATGCCTGGATTAATTGGTAGAAAAGTCGGTATGACTAGCATCTACAGTGCCGAGGGTAAGGCAACACCATGCACAGTGATAGAAGCTGGTCCTTGTGTCGTAACACAGTTAAAGACACAAGACAGAGACGGGTACGAGGCAGTTCAATTGGGTTTCGGAGAGCGTAAAGAAAATCGTACTCCAAATGCATTGAAAGGTCATTTCAAGAAAGCGAACACAACACCAAAACAAACGGTTGTTGAGTTCAAAGGTTTTGATGGACTTAGCCTTGGGGATGTAGTAAGCGTTGACATCTTCGAAGAAGGTGAATTCGTTGGAGTAGTTGGTACTTCAAAAGGAAAAGGTTTCCAAGGGGTAGTAAAAAGACATGGTTTTGGTGGTGTAGGTCAATCTACGCACGGTCAACATAACCGTCTTCGTGCTCCTGGATCTATTGGTGCGGCTTCTTATCCAGCACGTGTATTCAAAGGAATGCGTATGGCTGGTCAAATGGGAAACAAGCGTGTCATGATGGAAAACCTTCAGATTTTGAAAGTGTTGGCTGACAAAAATTTAATTGTAGTGAAGGGATCTATTCCTGGGGCTAAAGGTTCAACCGTATTAATAGAGAAATAAAATGGAAGTTAAAGTATTTGACCAAACAGGAAAAGCTACTTCTAAAAAAGTAACTCTTTCGGATGCAGTCTTTGGAATAGCACCAAATGATCATGCAATTTATTTAGATGTTAAACAGCATTTAGCGAATCGTCGTCAAGGAACACACAAGGCGAAAGAAAGAGCTGAGATCGCTGGTTCGACTCGAAAAATTAAGAAGCAAAAAGGTACAGGTGGAGCACGTGCGGGAAGTATCAAATCTGGTACAATCGTAGGTGGAGGTCGTATTTTCGGACCACGTCCACGTGATTATCACTTCAAGTTGAATGTGAAGTTGAAACGTTTAGCACGTAAATCAGCGTTCGCATACAAAGCACAATCAGAAGCAATTTTGGTATTGGAAGATCCAAATTTTGCAAGTATCAAAACACAAGAGTTCAAAAATTTATTGAGCAGCTTAGAATTGCAAAATGAAAAAGTGCTTTTGATTTTGGGTTCTGAGAATGACAACGTATATTTGTCGTCTCGAAACTTGAAACGTGTGAAAGTTGTTACTGCTGATTCAGTAAATACATTTGATGTATTGAACGCGAAAAAAGTGGTTTTGGCTGAAAGCTCAATAGAAGTAATTGAAAAGATTCTTAACTGATTTAGTGATGAATATAATTATCAGAAAGCCTCTAATTACAGAGAAAGCAACAGCTGCGAGTGAAGCTCGTAACTTGTTTACTTTCGAAGTTGCAAAGAGTGCAAACAAGATTGAAATTAAAAAAGCTGTCGAAAAAATGTACGGAGTAACAATTACTAAAGTACGTACAATGACATATGGCGGTGGTAAATCCTCTATCAAGCAGACGAATAGAGGTATCGTTGTGCAACCAAACAATCCTTGGAAAAAAGCGATTGTAACCGTTGCAGATGGAGAGACGATTGATTTGTTTAATAACATTTAAGAAAAAAGAATGGGTCTTAAAAAATTCAAGCCTACAACTCCAGGGCAAAGACACAAGATCAACAGTACTTACAAAGAGGTAACTACAAACATTCCTGAAAAGAGTTTGGTTGAAGGTATCAGTAAGTCTGGAGGTCGAAATAATGACGGTAGAATGACCATGAGATACATTGGAGGTGGTCACAAACAAAAATACCGTATTATTGATTTCAAAAGAGACAAACAGGATATTCCTGCAACTGTCAAAACAATTGAGTATGATCCAAATCGTACCGCTCGTATCGCTTTGTTGTGGTACGCAGATGGAGAGAAAAGATACATCATCGCTCCTGAAGGTTTGAAAGTTGGAGATACTGTCGTTTCTGGAAAAACTGCTACACCAAATGTTGGTCACGCAATGTTTTTGAGCGATGTTCCGTTGGGAACAGTAATTCACAATATTGAGTTGAAGCCAGGTAAAGGTGGTGCTATTGCTCGTGGAGCTGGTACGTATGCACAGTTGAATGCACGTGATGGTCGTTATGCAATTATCAAAATGCCTTCTGGTGAAACTAGAATGATTTTGACAACATGCATGGCAACGATTGGATCTGTTTCTAATTCTGAGCACAGTTTGGTCGTTTCTGGTAAAGCAGGACGTTCAAGATGGTTAGGTCGTCGTCCACGTGTTCGTGGTGTTGTTATGAATCCAGTGGATCACCCAATGGGAGGTGGTGAAGGAAGAAATTCCGGAGGTCACCCAAGATCACGTAATGGAATTCCAGCGAAAGGATACAAGACACGTGCTAAGACCAAATATTCAGATAAGTTTATCATCGATAAAAGAAAGAAATAAGTCATGAGTAGATCGTTGAAAAAACCACCATTCGTACACTACAAATTGAGTCAACGAGTGGATGAAGCTCACGCTTCTAACAGCAAATCTGTGATCAAAACTTGGTCAAGAGCATCAACTATCACACCAGAAATGGTTGGGTTGACAATCGCTGTGCATAACGGGAATAAGTTTATTCCAGTTTTCGCAACTGAAAACATGGTAGGTCACAAGTTGGGTGAATTTTCACCAACGCGTAACTTCCGTGGTCACGGTGCGGATAAGAAAAATAAGAAAAGATAGTTTTTTAAATTTATAGTGACATGGGCGCTAGAAAAAGAGAAAGAGCTGAAAAGTTAAAAGAAGAGAAAAGCACAACTGCAATTGCAAGTTTGAAAGCATCTCCGATTGCTCCAAGAAAGATGAGATTAGTTGCAGATCTT
>SSGT01000026.1 GCA_008017065.1 Crocinitomicaceae bacterium | reverse complement strand
CGATTGAAGGCGTTTCTACAATTGTATCCGAACAAGCACAAAAATTTATGGACTCAGAAGATGAGTCCGATTACTTGAAAATCGGTGAACAGTTTATTTTCTTTGTAAAAGCGACCGAAAATTTAGAAAAAATGCGTGTTGCTGGACATGCAATCCGGACGAAATTAGCGAAAACGGCTACGAACATCTACGTTGTCGGAGAAGGTGCAACGGCAACAGCATTGGCAGAGGGAATTGCGCTTTCAAATTACCAATTCCTGAAATACTTTAAAGATGCTGAAAAGAAAAAATACGCGTTGACTTCAATCACGCTCGTTGGTGGATTCGACGAACAAGCGTTGAATCGACTCAACAACACCATCAAGGCGGTTTGTTGGGCACGCGACATGGTCAACGAGCCCGTTTCATTTCTGACGGCAACACAACTTGCCACCGAAATTGAAACACTTGGAAAAGAAGCAGGATTTGACGTTCAAATACTAGAAAAAGCAAAAATTGAAGCGCTGAAAATGGGAGGTTTATTGGCCGTAAACAAAGGTTCAATAGACCCGCCAACATTCACGATCCTCGAATACAAACCAACGAACCCAACGAATCAAAAACCAATCGTTTTAGTTGGCAAAGGCGTTGTATACGACACGGGAGGTTTGAGTTTAAAACCAACTGCAGGATCGATGGACTTGATGAAAAGTGACATGGCAGGTGCAGCATGTATGGCGGCTACAATCTACGGCGCAGCATTAAACAAACTCAATGTCCATTTAATAGGATTGATTCCTGCAACAGACAACCGTCCTGGTCAAACGGCATATACACCTGGAGATGTAATCACAATGTACGACGGCACGACGGTAGAAGTCCTAAACACCGATGCCGAAGGAAGAATGATTTTAGCCGATGCGTTGGCTTATTCCAATAAACTAAATCCAGAATTGGTAATCGATGCTGCAACATTGACCGGAGCAGCCGTAGTTGCTATTGGAACAAAAGCATCTTGTTTAATGGGTAATGCTGATCAAGCGGTACTCGATCAACTGATTGCATCTGGAAATGAAGTGCACGAACGACTGGTACAACTACCGTTTTGGGACGAGTATTTAGACGAAATGAAATCTTCCGTTGCCGACCTTAAAAACATAGGTGGTCGCTATGCAGGAATGATTACTGCTGGAAAATTTCTAGAACATTTTGTAAAATCACCCTACATCCACATGGATATTGCAGGACCGTCTTTTTTAGAAACGGCACAAGACTATAAAGGAAAAGGAGGAACTGGAGTTGGCGTTCGTTTGTTGTTGAACTATTTTGAAAAATACAACTAATGGAAAGAGAAAACAACCCCATTCGTATCGGAATCACCATCGGTGACATCAACGGAATCGGTCCGGAAGTAATCATCAAAGCACTAAAAGACACACGCATCTTAAGCGATTGTACTGCTGTCATTTATGGTTCGACCAAAACGATGTCGTACCATAAAAAAGCACTTGGAGAAGAGGAGTTCGCATATCAATCCTGCAAAACAGCAGAAGACGCATCTCCCCGCAAGATCAATATTGTGAACGTTTGGAACGACGAAATCAAATTTGAGTTGGGAAATGCTACTGAAACGGGCGGAAAATATGCGTTTCTTTCGCTCGAGAAAGCCACTGAAGACTTGGCGGCAAATAAAATTGACATCTTGGTGACGGCACCTATTTCAAAAGACGCCATCATCAAAGCAGGATTTCAATTCCCTGGCCACACCGAATACTTAGCCCACCTTTCAGGCGTCGACGAAGCCCTCATGGTGATGGTTAGTCCTAACTTGCGGGTCGCTCTAGTAACCACTCACATTGCATTGAAAGACGTTTCGAAAGCACTGACGAAGGAGAAAGTGTATTCCAAAATCAAAGCGATGGAAAGCACCTTGAAAAAAGATTTTGGTATAATTCGACCAAAAATTGCGGTTTTAGGTCTCAATCCGCATGCAGGAGAAAACGGAAAAATGGGAAGCGAAGAGTCGGAAGCAATAAATCCAGCCATTCAACAAGCCAAAAGCGAGAACGTATTGGCGTTTGGTCCATATCCCGCGGATGGTTTTTTTGGAAGCAGTTTGCTCAATCAATTCGACGGCATTTTGGCAATGTACCACGACCAAGGTTTGACGGCATTCAAAGCACTTGCTTTTGAAGAAGGAGTGAATTATACCGCCGGACTCCCGATTGTTAGAACTTCTCCGGATCACGGAACAGCATTCGACATTGCAGGACAAAACAAAGCGTCTGGACAGTCGTTCAGAAGTGCGATCTATTTAGCGATGGATATTTATAGAAACCGACAATTCATCAAGGAAATCAATGCGAATCCCTTGCAGGAACAAAAACGCGTTGAAGACAAGCGAAAAGGTAGAAAAGAAGAATAAAGAATCTGATTACCAGTTCTTTTTCGCATTTCAATTCGTATTGAGACGTTGAAAGTATCCAAACTGAATTGATAGAAGAAGAACAAAAAAATAATAAAAACAGAAAAGATATCAACATTGTTTATTTAATTTTATTACCTTTGCCCTCCTTAATTTTGATTTGTGAAAAGTTCTGAACAAGATTTTATAATTCCATTTATTGGGATGAAAACGGGAACATACACGTTCGAATACAAGGTGAATGACACGTTCTTTGAATCCATGGAGTATTCCTTGATTCACAAAGGTGACTTGAATGTCACACTAGAATTTGAAAAAAAAGAAAACATGATGACTGCTCATTTTTGGGCAGAGGGAATGGTTTCAACAAATTGTGATCGTTGCGATACGCCCATGGAATTAGCAATTTCAGGCGAATTCAAACTGATTTACAAATTTGGTTTGGAGGAATCTGAAGACGAATCGCTTGTCGTTTTGCATCCAGAAGCGTATGAATTGGATGTATCGGAAGCGATTTACGAATTAGCAATTGTATCGTTGCCCGCACGGATGGTACATCCAGCAGGTGAATGCGACGAAGAAATGTGGAAATTAATCCAACAATATACCGTTAATTCGGACGAAGAAGACGATGATTGGGACGATGAAGACTGGGAAGACGAAGACGATGAACCAGGTCCGGATGATTTTGACCCGAAAGACCCAAAATGGGCAGTATTGAGAAATTTGAATTAAAGAATATATAAACAACGTAAAATGGCACATCCAAAGAGAAGAACCTCGACTACACGTAGAGACAAGAGAAGAACGCATTTTAAAGCAGTTGCTGATAATATTGCGATCTGCCCAACAACTGGTCAGCCTCATTTGTTCCACCATGCACACTGGCATGAAGGAAAACTTTACTACAAAGGTAAAGTAGTAGCTGAGAAAGAAGTAGCGATTTAAGCTACCCCACTAATTTCTTCCTGATGAAGATAGGAATAGATATTTTAGGCGGCGACTTTGCTCCGGATGCAAACATTTCTGGAGCAATTTTAGCCCAAAAAGAACTTCCTCAGGATGCAACGCTCGTTCTGATAGGCGACCAAGAGCAAATCTTGAGTGGCCTTTTGAGTTATGGAGCAAATCCTGAAGATTTTGAAATTGTGCATGCACCGGATATTATTACGATGCATGACCATCCGACACGTGCGATTCCTCAAAAGCCCAATAGCAGTATTGCTGTTGGATTTGATATGCTCGCATCGAAAGCAATTCAAGTTTTCGCCAGCACCGGGAATACCGGCGCGATGCTTGTGGGCTCGATCTATAAAATCAACACAATCCCAGGGATTATTCGTCCGTGTATTACTTCCGTACTGCCGCGTATTGATGGTGGTAATTCCATTTTATTGGATGTCGGTTCAAATGCAGACTGCAAAGCAGACGTGTTGTACCAATTTGCTATTTTAGGTTCGTTGTATTCACAAAACGTATACGGAAACGAAAAACCAAAAGTAGCATTACTCAACATCGGTGAAGAGGAGTCGAAAGGAAATTTATTGACGATCGCTACCTACAAACTGTTGAAGGAATCGGATGAAATTAATTTCATTGGAAACATTGAAGGAAGAGACATCTTTTCTGGCACAGCCGATGTAATCGTGTGTGATGGATTTACAGGCAATGTTGTATTGAAAGAAGCGGAAGGAATCTATTCACTCATGAAAAAACGAGGAATTAAAGACGAGTACTTCGATCGATTCAACTACGAGAATTACGGCGGAACTCCGATTTTAGGAGTGAAAGGAAATGTGATTATTGGTCACGGTATATCCAACGATAAAGCAGTCAAAAGCATGCTAAAACATGCGTATGAAGTTGCAAAATCCGGACTTGCTACCAAAGTTAACGAAGCATTTAATTAATATATGAACAAAATTACAGCAGCCATAACAGGCGTACAAGGATATTTGCCAGACACTATTGTAACCAATCAAGATTTAGCAAAAATTGTTGATACAACTGACGAGTGGATTCTATCGAGAACTGGAATCTCCGAACGAAGACTTTTGAAAGAAGGTGCTTCATCGGATATGGCTGTCGAAGCAATTAAGGGCTTATTGGAAAAAAAAGGACTTAGTCCGTTGGATATTGATTTGGTAATTGTTGCAACCGTAACACCCGATTATCCTTTTCCAAGTACTGCGAACGTAGTTTGCGACAAAGTTGGAATGACCAACGCCTGGGGATTTGATCTCAAAGCAGCATGTTCCGGATTTATTTACGCACTGCAAACCGGTGCAAAATTCATCGAATCTGGAACGCATCAGAAAGTATTGGTAGTAGGTGTCGACAAAATGAGTTCAATCATCGACTATGAAGACCGCACAACATGTGTTATCTTCGGAGATGGTGCAGGTGTCGTATTGTTGGAGCCAAACGAAGAAGGTTACGGTGTAATTGATGCGATTTTGAGAAGCGACGGCTCTGGGAGAAAATACTTGATTCAACCCGCGGGAGGATCTGCTAATCCACCGACAATACAAACGGTTGAAGAACGTCAACACTTTGTGAAGCAAGAAGGAAAAACTGTTTTCAAGTTTGCGGTAACAAACATGGCTGAAGTTTCAGCTGAAATCATGGAAAAAAATAACTTAACCAGTGATACAGTAGATTGGTTAGTTCCCCACCAAGCAAACTTGCGCATCATCGATGCAACAGCCGAGCGGATGGGACTTCCGAAAGAAAAAGTAATGATCAACATTCAACGTTACGGAAATACAACTGCAGGAACCTTGCCACTTTGTTTGTGGGACTGGGAAAAGCAATTGAAAAAAGGTGACAATATTATTCTCTCTGCCTTTGGTGGAGGATTTACATGGGGAGCGATTTACCTTAAATGGGCATATAATTCCTAAAATCGATTAAAAACAAAATTCTAAAATCCAAAATTATGAATCTGAACGAAATCCAAGATTTAATTAAATTCGTTTCGAAAGCGGGTGTATGTGAAGTAGAAATAGAAAAAAAAGATTTTAAAATCATTATCAAATCTGAATCAAAAGCGAAAGAACAACAAATAATTTACCAAGCGGCTCCAGTAGCAGCAGTACCTGCTCCAGCAGCAATTCCTGCAGCACCGGCGGCAACTCCAGCTGCGGCACTGGCTATTGAAAGTGCTCCAGTGAGTGATGATTCAAAATTCATCACGATCAAATCACCAATGATCGGGACGTTCTACCGTTCTTCATCACCAGACAAAGATCCGTTTGCATCAGTTGGAACAATCGTTCAAAAAGGATCTCCTGTTTGCATCATCGAAGCGATGAAATTATTCAATGAAATTGAATCTGAAGTTTCAGGAAAAATCGTGAAAGTGTTGGTGGATGATGCTTCGCCAGTAGAATACGATCAACCATTATTCTTGGTAGATCCAGCTTAAGAATTCGATGTCACTGTGTACAACAACACACAGTTATTGAATTAACTTCTTAAATTGACGCTATGTTTAAAAAAATACTAATCGCAAATAGAGGTGAAATCGCATTGCGGATCATTCGCACGTGCAAAGAAATGGGAATCAAGACAGTTGCAGTTTACTCGACGGCTGACAAAGATAGCTTACCCGTTCGCTTTGCAGACGAAGCAGTTTGTATCGGACCAGCAGTAAGTTCTAAATCTTATCTGTCGATCCCAAACATCATTGCTGCGGCTGAAATTACCAACGCTGATGCCATTCACCCAGGATACGGATTCTTGTCGGAAAACGCAAGATTCTCTGAAATCTGTCAAAAACACAACATCAAATTTATTGGCGCATTGCCCGATCAAATTGATGGAATGGGAGATAAAGCTACCGCTAAAGCAACAATGATT
>SSGT01000005.1 GCA_008017065.1 Crocinitomicaceae bacterium | reverse complement strand
TGCAAGCGCGAGAGTGCCCGATCCAGATCTTTGGCATTCATCGATGAAGAAATATCCACGGCGATCAACAATTCCGTATTCTCCTTGTAACCACTCACTTTTTGCGTTCCAAAAACAGGTTGTGCAATTGCGAAAATCACCCCCACAATCGCATTTCGAAAAAAGAAAAATTTTAAAAAGGTCGCTCGCTGATTAACCGGAGGAAAAATACGTTGACGTACCGACGGATTCGCTATCGAACTTGTACGCCTATTTTTTTGAACGATGTACCTTCCAAAAAGTAAACCGATGACTGGCACCAAAAAGAGCAAGTAAAGGGCACTTTCGTGTTTGAAATCCAATTTCAACGCATCTGAAACCGGATCGAAATAGCCAAACGCATGACACAACACAACCAATAGTCCCCAAAAGACAACTTCCCACGTGCACACGAGCAACAGCATGTTTTTCACCCGAAATAATTCCCGTTGTTTATCCATTGGTTCTAAAATAAAGTAGTTGAATACTCCATGCTACAATTCCGATGACAAGCGCCCAACTTAAAAAAGGAAGCGGCATCGCTGGCAACTCGTGGTTGACGTTCAGTGCTTCAAATGCTCTCTTCTCGAGCAGATCAATTTCTTTGTAAATCGATCGTAAACTCGCTTCATCCGTTGCACGAAAATACTTGCCGCCTGTAATTTGTGCAATATTTCGAAGGGTCACTTCATCAATTTCTACGGGCATGTCGACATACCGAACCCCAAAAGGCGTCATTTCCGGATAGGGCGCAGTGCCTTCGGATCCTACACCGATTGTGTATACTTTTATGCCTTTCGCTTTCGCAAGTTGTGCCGCCGTCTCGGGTGTAATTTCACTGTGTACACTCACGCCGTCGGTCAACAAGATGATAACTTTCGACTGCAAACTATCGCTCCGCAAACGTGTAACAGCCGTTCCCAACCCCACACCTATCGCTGTTCCTGGTTTGAGCATACCAGATTGTAGCTGATCGATCTGACTGGTCAGTAAGGAGTAATCTAAAGTTGCAGGACAAGCTGTAAACGCTTCCCCTTCGTAAACGACCAATCCAATGCGATCGCCTTTTCTTCCTTCAACAAACTGCTTGGCCACTTTCTTAGCAACTTCGAGGCGATTGGGGGAGAAATCGCGCGCCAACATCGAAGAAGAAATATCCAACGCCATCACAATATCAATACCGCTGTGAAGGTCGTAATCCAAATCGTCGTCCAGGCGCTGATTAAACGGACGGGCAAGCGCAAAAATCAGCATGCAAGCAACAAACGAATAGGAAGACACGACGATCCACCGTAAATACTTCGTGTTGTTGTCCCCGAGTGCTTCTTGATCGCTAGTTGTTCGGGAAAACTTAAAATTTCCGGGTGTTTTCTTGTCCGAATTGATGCTATACCACCACATAAACGGAATGAAAAGCAACAAAAGAAGCCAGTACGGCGCGAAGAATTCATACTCCCAAAATGCTATGTTCCAATTGTTAAACATCCTTTTCGCGTATTTCCGATGTTTGAATAACAATGCGCTTTGCCCAGGCATTGACCTCCGCTATTTCAGTTGACTGCGGACGAGATTTGGCAAATTTCACCAAATCTGCTTGCTCCAAAAACTGCTGAATGGATGTTACAAGTTCGTTAGGCAATCCGGAAGCGATCAAGAGTGACGTTGTTTGAAACGTTGTTTTTTCCAATAAATTTAACCCGTAACGGGCACCCAAATATGCTTTCAAAATATACGTTAGTTCAATGTAATGCTTCTTCACGTCGTCGTTTTCCCAACGTTTCGTTTTTTCAAGTGATTCGATTGCCAATAACGTTTTTTCTAAGAGTGATAATTCGGCTTTTTCGGGGTATTTCCGCTTTCTGAATTTCCAAAAAAGGACGACGAAGATTCCTCCTACGCCGAGCAACAGCCAACCCACGTTTTCTCGCAACCAATCGATCGGACTGAAGGGGAAATCAGAGAATGGAATATCTGTTTCGATCAATGCTTGACCAGCGATAGCCGGCGGGGCTGAAACCGCTAAGTTCACAGGTTCAAATTTCCACACCGAATCGGCATAAAGAATTGAAAATTCCGGAATCTGAATAAGCCCTGTGTCCCATGCAGTAATCGAATACTTTCCGATCCAACGTGGCGATTTTCCAGCGACTTGTTGGGAGGTGAATTTGCCCAAAATCTCCAAATCCACGCGTTTTTGAGTTGAATTTTGCGTTTTTAAATCAATCAACACACATGGAATCGTGCCTACGAAGGGTGCAACCGTTGGAAGTTCGTGGCCCTTCACCAATGGAAGTTCATACGAAAGTTCGACCGACTGCCCGATCTGAATAACCGACTTTGAAAGATGTGCAAGCCGTTGTGCCGAATTAAAAAACGGAACGACAAGTGCGCTAATAAAAACGATCCAACCTTTCATTTGCGGGAATTGAATAACTGAATTAATTTTAAAATAAAATCGTCGGTGGTATCGATGGACACATGATCCATTTTTGTCCGTTTAAACAGTTCTTGTAGCTGCTGTTCGAATTGCCGAGCAGTGGCCGAAAACTGGGAACGCACTTTTTCAGACGATGTATTTACCCATGTTTTCTGATTCGTCTCCGCGTTAAAAAATTCGACCATTCCTACGTTGGGCAATTCGCGATCAGCTGGGTCAGCGATATGAATAGCAAGTAAATCATGTTTACTTCCGGTAATTTTCAATCCGTCTTCCACTGCATTTGGGTCTAAAAAATCGCTAATCACGATACCGATACTTCGCTTTTTTAGTACATTCCTGAAAAACCGCATCCCTTCGCTCAGATTTGTGCGTTTACTTTCCGGTTGAAATTCGATGATCTCCCTTAAAATGAGCAACGCATGCTTTTTTCCTTTCGCAGGTGCAATGTACTTTTCAACCCGATCAGTGCAAAAAATGGCTCCAACTTTGTCGTTATTTGCTACGGCAGAAAATGACAATACCGCAGCTATTTCGAGTATGAGGTCTTTTTTTGTTTTGGTTGTTGTACCAAAATCCGTTGATCCAGAAACATCAATGACGAGCATTACAGTCAACTCTCGTTCCTCTTCAAATACCTTCACAAACGGAGTGTTGAAACGCGCAGTGACATTCCAATCGATGGTCCGAACCTCATCTCCAATTTGATATTCACGAACTTCACTAAATGCCATTCCTTTTCCCTTGAATGAGGCATGGTATTCCCCCGAAAAAATGTGCTTGGTCAACCCTTTCGTTTTGATCTCAATCACTCGTATTTTTTGAAGTAGTTCCTTCGTTGTCATTTCAAATTACCGTCTTAAGGAACTTGCACCGCCGCAAGAATTTTTTGTACTATGTCAAACGATGTTATGTTCTCCGCTTCTGCCTCGTAGGTCAATCCAATACGGTGACACATCACATCAGCAGCAATTGCGCGTATGTCTTCTGGAACAACAAATGCTCTATTTTGCAAAAATGCATAGGCTTTAGCGGCCAACGCGAGGTTAATACTTGCACGCGGAGAACAACCAAATGCGATCAGCGGAGCGAGCGACGCCAAATTGAATTGCGCTGGAAAGCGCGTTGCGAAAACGATATCCACGATGTATTGTTCGATTTTCTCATCCACATATACTTCGCGCACCAATCCGCGCAAACGAAGTATATCGGACGGATCTAATACGGTGTTGATCGTTGGCTTCCCTTCCATCGCTACGTTGGAACGAATAATGCGTTTTTCGTCGTCCATGTTGGGGTAACTCATTACCACTTTCAACATAAATCGATCTACTTGTGCCTCGGGCAATGGGTACGTACCTTCTTGCTCAATTGGATTTTGCGTTGCAAGCACTAAAAAAGGGCTCGGTAAAACAAACGTTTCATCTCCAATCGTTACTTGTTTTTCTTGCATCGCCTCAAGCAGTGCACTTTGTACTTTTGCAGGTGCGCGGTTGATCTCGTCTGCCAAAACAAAATTGGCAAAAATGGGACCTTTTTTAACTTGAAATGTCTCCGATTTCTGCTTGTAAATTAAGGTTCCAGTAACGTCAGCGGGCAGCAAATCTGGTGTAAATTGAATACGGCTAAATTGCGCTGAAACGGCTTCTGACAAAGATTTGATGGCAAGTGTTTTTGCAAGTCCGGGCACGCCTTCTAGCAACACGTGTCCATCTGCCAACAACGCAATCAATAAACGATCAACCATATACGTTTGACCGATAATAACTTTTCCGATTTCATCACGCAATGCGGACAAAACACCATTTTCATTTTTTATTTTCTCAGATAAAACGCGCAGGTTTTCAGCTGGGCTCAGACCTGTATTTTGTAAATCAGACATAATGCAAATTCGTAAACATACAAAGTTATGAAGTTTGCTTGCAATCCATGTTAAATATTGTTAACCTTGCTGTTACAAACTTAAATCAACCCAGATGGAGGCAAGAAACTGTTTGGAATGCGGCCAAAAATTAGCGGGACGCAAAGACCAAAAATACTGTTCTGATTTTTGTCGCAATGCGTATAACAACAGGCTGAATGAAGATTCAAACAAATATGTACGGAGAATCAACGGAATTTTGCGCAAAAACAGAAGGATTTTAGAAAAGTTGAATCCAGAAGGGAAAATTACGACCGATGGCATCACCTTGGCGGAGGAAGGCTTCAACTTTCATTACTACACAAATATCTACACCACGAAAAAAGGAAGCCAGTATTTTTTCTGTTACGAACATGGATACATCAAACTGGAAAACGACCAATACATGTTGGTAATGAAGCAGGATTATGTGAAGTAAGGATGGAAGGATTTTAGGATGTTAGGACTTTGAGATATTAGGATGTTAGGATGTTAGGATGTTAGGATGTTAGGATGTTAGGATTTTAAGATGTTAGGATTTTAAGATGTTAGGATTTTAAGATATTAGGACAATAGACAGAAGACGTCAGACAGTAGACGTTTTGTTAGATTTTAGACTTTTTCTTCAAGATATTAAGATGTTAGGATATTAGGATGTTAAGATTTTTTACACGTGATTTGATTGTTGCTTCTGAACAATGTCTCATGTCTTTCGTCTTTTGTCTTTTGTCTTCTGTCTCTTTAAGACGTCAGATATTAGACTGAAGATTTGCTTTTAGATTTTAGAACGGGGCGGGATTTCTTGGAAAATTTAAGACAAAAAAAATCCCGATAAAAACGTACCGGGAAATCAAATTATTTTAAATCAACTTATGCTGTTTTCAGTTGCTCTAAGAAACGCTCCAAATTTGGATTTTTCGTAAGTTCATCCGCTCCTGTAGCGAGTATGACCTTGCATTTATTTCGATCCAACCACAATGAAAAATTTGAAGTAGCAACCGACAATGTTCCGTTGATGTCAATCTTACTGATTCCGCGTTGAGAGTGCTCAAAAATCGACAACAATTCTTGCTGAGCACGATCAATGTCATGATTTTCATGAAACAACAAAAGTCCCTGAATCGATTCAAGTTGCTGCTCTTTTTTTGAATCAAATTTTATCGTTTCAATACCAATGCTTTCAGCCCAACTGGAGATCGTTTTGCCAAAAGTGGTATCTTCAAAATATAATTGTGTTACTTTCATTTTACTAGTTGAATATGCTCCTGTGTGTCTCAACGGGACCGCAAAAATAGGATTAAGATTTGATTTTCAAACCTAATAATTAACTTAAATCTTTATTAATTGTTAATTTATTGTTGGTAGCCCAATATTTTCAAGTAATCCGCAGCTGTTTGTTCTTCTGAAAAGATCTTCGTGAAAATTTTCCCGTTTTCATCGCGCTGAATCAACACGTGTTTTGGCTCCGGAATCAAACAGTGCTTCAAGCCTCCAAAGCCTCCGATCGTCTCTTGATACGCTCCGGTATTGAAAAACCCAATGTACAACGGTTTGTTCTTGTTGAATTTTGGAAGATAAATCGCATTTGAATGCTGTTCTGAATTGTAGTAATCATCACTGTCGCATGTCAAGCCTCCCAACAACACCCGCTCGTAATCATCGTTCCAACGGTTGATCGGCAACATAATGAAGCGCTGATTAATTGCCCACGTGTCTGGCAAATTTGTCATGAAGGAAGAATCGATCATGCTCCATTTTTCACGGTCATTTTGCTGCTTTTGATGCAACACATTGAAGATCGCACCGCCGCTTTCACCCACGGTAAACGAACCAAACTCCGTAAAAATATGCGGTTCGGGAATGTCGTTGTCTGTACACATGCGTTTCACTTGTGTCAAAATCTCTTTCACCATGTAAGCATAATCGAAATCAAAAGCCAACGACTTCTTGATCGGAAATCCACCTCCGATATTGAGCGAATCCAAGCTTGGACAAACCTTCTTCAAATCGCAGTAAATTCGCAACAATTTGGTCAACTCATTCCAATAATACGACGTATCGTTTATTCCTGTATTGATGAAAAAATGCAACATTTTGACCTTCACACGCGGATTGTCGTGCAGCATCGCTTTGTAAAACGGAACGATTTCGCGGTACCGAATGCCCAACCGAGAGGTGTAAAACTCAAATTTCGGTTCTTCTTCCGATGCAATGCGGATTCCGATATTCAAATCTTTTTCGGTAGCCGACATTAAATCTTGCAATTCTTGGGTGTTATCGACAACAGGAACAATATTTAGTTCTGTGTCCTCCATCAAACGAGCAATGTTATCGATGTATTTTTGTGGCTTGTAACCGTTACAAATAACGTATCTTCCATCTGTAATTTTTCCAGAATCATACAAATTCCGAACGATGTCAATATCAAACGCAGAAGAAGTTTCGATGTGCACATCATTTTTCAACACTTCGTCCATCACAAAGGAAAAGTGCGAACTTTTTGTGCAATACGAATAGTAATAATTTCCAGTGTAACCAATGTTGTTCATCGCCTCTCGAAACCAACCTTTCGCGCGTTGCACATTATAAGAAATCTGAGGCAAATAATTGAATTTCAGAGGGGTTCCATATTCCTCAATCAACCGCATTAAATCAATCCCATGAAAGATAAGTCGGTCGTCTTGCAAGTTGAATTCATCTTGCGGAAAGTCAAAAGTTTGATCTATTAAATCGATGTATTTCGTTCTCATTTACCCTTATAATGTGTACAAAGTTCCCTTAAAAATTTGAGTTTTGAAAGAAAGTTCCGAAATTAATTGAAATTCCAGTTCGAATATTCAACCTCCCGTTCGAAAAAGCTCCTCCTGCAGGCTAAATCAGTGTGTTCTCAAAGTACCGCCAAACCATTTAAAACAGTTTCAATTTTGGTCAACAACGTACCGCTCGAACAGTTGTAGTTGTTTACAATTACCGCAAATGCGATTTCTTTTCCAGATTTTGTATCCACATAACCAGCATACGATTTGATCCGAGACATCGTTCCACTTTTGGCGCGAACACGTCCATGACCCGCTTGTCCCTTACAGACGTCCGACAACGTTCCCGTTTCTCCCGCTATTGGCAACGTGGCTTTAAACGTTTTGAACGTGTGCGATTTATGTATGAATTTCAGTAAATTACAAAAATGTGATGGACTGATGGCATTGCTGCGCGACAAACCACTTCCATCCTTCAGATACAATCCTTCCGTCGAAAATTTTGTGGCAAAGAATTTATCCAATTGCTTGATTCCATTCTCCGTAGAACCATCGCCATTTTTGGCGTATCCAACCAAGCACACCAATTGTTCGGCAAACAGATTTACACTCTTCAAATTGGTCCAATTGGCAAGCGCACCCACCGATTCGCCCGCATTCGAATAAATCAACATTGGACCGGAGCTATAGCGTTTCCACGCAGCAGATAAATTCATATTTCGCGCACCTTTAGCTCCCTCTGTCACCTGTATCCCGCGGTCGATAAGTGCCTTCTTAAATTCGATGGCAAATTGCAACTCTGGATCAGGTATACTTCCTTTGACCACGATCGTCGAATTCATCTGTAGAAACCCAGTTCCAAACCGATCCAACGAATACGGAGCTCCGTAGATGTAGGAATTATCGCCCTTTGCCGAACTTGCTAGGATGTAATTCTTAAAATTCAAATTTTCAACCGTTGGAAACGTTTTCAACAATTCGGGTGCAGAGCCTGCAGTAGAATTAATCTTGAAATAGTACTTCAACATGTTGTCGTAGAACGGAAGTCCAGATGGTCCAGCACCGTAGTAGTTTCCCATATCGTTCCAAGTCCAACCGTCTGGTGCGCCACGGTACCCGAATTCAGAAGCATCGGCGATGACCGATCCTGAAATGCGACGAACTCCGAGTTGGTACAAGGTATCTGCCCATCGCTTCAAAAAATCCAATTCGGTACCGTCTGCATTGAAATATTTGCTTCCCAACGAAACGTCGCCGCCGCCTCGAATCCATAAATCACCATCCACTGTTCCGACTTTATCCAGTTTCGAACCAATGTAAATTCGTGTCACAGGCTTGTAATTTTCACCCAACAATTCGAGTGCGCCAGCGGTTGCAAATAATTTTGCGGTGGAAGCAGAAGGCAACGAAATCTGCGCTTGATGATCGATCAACTTTTCTCCAGACTTGAGATCGATCGCCAAAATACCGATGCTTGCATTCGCCAACGCCGCATCATTCACAAATTGGTTGTTAATCGCGTCCAACGGTGTTTGTGAAAATGCGGAATTTCGACAACTTTGAACGAGAATGAAACTGCATATCAACAAACTTACTATCTTCATGGCGTGAAATTTTGATAAAGTTCTCTATTCTTCGTGTTCGAAAGTGCTTTTTTAACAAAACTTTTAAACACGCCGATCAAGAAAACGTTGGATTTGGCCCGATTTACAGTGATACATGCGCTGTACGATAGCAAGGGATAACTTTTCAAAAACTCAATAATTTCCGATACATTCGAACTGTTCTTAAGTTGAAAAGATGATCAAAGTTTTACGCATCATAAATCGTTTTAATATTGGTGGTCCGACCTACAATGCAACCTTTCTGACTCGCTTTATCGGCGACGATTTCGAAACGCTGTTGCTTGGCGGTTTGCCGGAAGAAGGTGAAGCGGATTCATTACATATTCCGCATGAATACGGGGTTGAACCGACCATTTTGGACGAAATGAAACGCACACCGAACTTCAAATCAGACCGAGAGGCTTACCGAAAAATAAAGGAAATTATTTCCGAGTTTAAACCCGATATTGTACATACACATGCGTCGAAAGCTGGTGCATTGGGTCGCCGAGCCGCTTTTGCTTGTGATGTACCCGTTGTTGTGCACACTTTTCATGGACACGTTTTTCACTCGTATTTCAGTCCCCTGAAAACCAATTTGTACAAAGTAATCGAACGGAGACTTGCGAAAAAATCAACGGGAATTATTGCCATCAGCGACTTGCAAAAGAAGGAGTTAAGCGAAAAACACAAAATCTGCAAAGCTTCCAAAATTAAAGTCATTCCACTGGGATTCGATCTTGAAAAATTCAGAGTCGACCTGGCTGACAAGCGGATCGAAACCCGCAAAAAATATCAACTCTCAGAAAAAACGATCGCTGTGGCAATTGTAGGCCGGCTCGCTCCGATTAAAAATCATGCTTTTTTCTTACAAGTAGTTGAAAATTTGCTTGCAAAAGGCATTCAGCAAGCACAATTTTTCATTGTTGGCGACGGCGAGTTACGCTCAGAAATTGAATCCAAAAGTGCAGCAATCAATCAGTTGTATGGAGAAAAAATCGTGCTCACTTCGTGGATTAAAGACATTGCTTCGTTCAACGCTGGAATGGATGTGATCTGCTTAACGTCTGATAATGAAGGCACACCAGTAAGTCTGATTGAAGCACAAGCCTGCAACGTTCCCATTGTATCGACTGAAGTGGGTGGTGTTTTAGACATCGTGTCTCAGGGAGAAACCGGCTTCGTAGTGCCAAAAGGCGACCTGCACGCATTTGCAGAAAAATTGGGTTTGCTGATAGAAAATGAAGAAATTCGCAAAAAAATGTCACAAAATGGCTGGAACTTCGTAAAGGATAAATTCCATTACACGCGCTTGGCTGCTGACATGGCAAATTATTACAGAGAATTGCTCAAAAAACGATGAAAATACAACGAAAAAATAAATCCATTTTTGGACTCCTCTTGGCGGTATTACTGCTGACAACCAGTTGCGGTGTTAACAGCAATTTGATGTTTAAAATCCCCCGAAATTCGGAGGCGAAATCGGATTCAACGCAGCAAAAAGACGACAAATACTATCGGATAATCACCCAAGATTCGATTCCGAAATTCAAGCGTGAAGACTACCGCATTTCATACGACGATAAAATCACATTCACGATGAGTACCAACGATGGACAGCGAATTGTTGAAGGCTTGAGTGGCGTTGGAACGGCTGGACAAGCGGCCGGCAACTCGAACGAATACATTGTTCGTTCGGATGGATTTGTGCAACTTCCCGTGTTGGGAGATGTAAAACTTCTGGGGTTAACAATCAAACAAAGTGAAGATACGTTGGTAAAATTGTACGACAAACATTATTTGAATCCGTTCATCCAACTACGTGTCACAAATCAACGTGTCATTGTAATGCCCGGAGAGGGAGGCGATGCGCAAGTCGTTACGCTACGAAACAACAACACGACGATCATGGAAGTAATTGCAGAAGCTGGAGGAATTAGCCGGCGAGGAAGAGCAAAATCCATTAAACTGATGCGACTTGTCGATGGGAAACGCGAAATATACCCGATTGATTTGTCGACGATCGACGGATTGGTGTACGCCGACATGATCGTTCAAGCCAACGATTACATTTACATCGAACCGAATCCACGACTGGGAAGAGAAGCGCTGGCTGAATTTACACCATATATCGCAATTTTGAGTAGTTTTACAATCGTGCTTTCATTAATCAACAATTTCAAATAACGCGTGGGAAGTTCGGAAAGAAAAATAATCATCAACAAAGAATATAATCCACATATTCTCAGCTCAGTACTACGCAGAAATTGGTACTGGCCCTTGGCCTTTATTTTCTTGTTTTTTTGTTTTGCATTTTTGTATTTACGATACACGAAAGCAATCTATTCCTCCAATACCTTGATTCAAATCGAAAACAAAGATCAAGCGAAAGACGTTTTGAACATGGAGAACATCAATTCAAAAAGCAATGTTTCCTCAGAAATTGAATTGTTGAAATCGCAATTCTTATTTGAAAAAGCGATTGATAAGTTGAATATGAACGTCAGTCTTTTCTCAAAAGGGAAAATTTTGACCGAAGAAATGTACCGTACGAGTTCATTCAATGTGCAACCTTATTCACTGAACGACTCTGCGCTTTGCAATGTGCCCATTTACGTTGAATACATGGGAAACAACCGAATCCGCTTAAACTACGAATTGCATGGGCAAAAAATCAGTATCAACGGAAGCCTGAACGATGTTATTCAAAACAACCATTTTAAAATCGTTGTCAAAACCGCGAGCATTGGTGCTTTTAAATTTGCAAGTGAAGCCAATCAATTGTATTTTGTATTCAACGAGCGCAAAGCATTGATTGATCGCTTATTGCCCGGTCTGATAATCGTCCCGATCAACCTTGAAGCGAAGACGATCGAAATCAGCTATCAAGCGTACAATCCCGTGTTGTGTAATGACATCGTTTCTGCAATTACGTCTGCGTTTTTTGAATACGACGAAAGTTTGAAGAAACAAAGTTCAGACAACATTTTACAATTCATCGAATCTCAATTGGATTCTTTAGCACTTGAGCTCAAATTATCGAAAGACAGTTTGACCGACTACCAGCGAAGTTCAAACCTCCCCGACCCGGAAGGAATCACTTCGGAGTTGAACGGAAACATCTCCAAACTGAAGGATCAATTGTACACGATCGAAGACGAATTATCGACACTTCGAATGGTTTCTGGAAAACTAAAAGCAGAGCCAAACCGACTGGAAATATACAAGATTCTTCCTGAGATGCTGGGCAAAAGCTACGAATCGAGCTTGTCGAAACAAATCGAAGATTTGCATCAAATGCTGGAAAAGAAAGAGGATTTACTCTTTGACGTGAAACCGGATAATTCGGTAATCGTAAATCTGAATCAGCGCATCGAAGGTAAAATTCAAGCGATCAAACGAAGTATGAGTGTAATTCAAGAACGACTTCTTGAAAATGCGCGCTACATTCAAAGCAAGATTGGTGTGTTGGACGGTCAATACTTCCAACTTCCAGAGAAGAAAATGGAGTTTAACCGACTGAAATCGCTGCAAGATTTGAATGAAAAATACTACACGATGCTGACGGAAAAGAAAGCGCAGTACGCGATTTCGAACGCAGGATATGCGCCTACAAGTCGCGTACTGAGTAAACCGTACGTTCCAACTGAACCCGTGAGTCCGAACCGAAATTTGATTTACATCACGTTTGTATTTATCGGGTTGTTGATTGGTATTACATTGATCGTTTTCAAGTATTTGACATACAATGAAATCAATAACCTAGAAGACCTGAAAAAATTATTGCCTGCGAATGTCAATTTCCTTGGAAGCGTTCCGAATGTAAAAAAGCACATGGAATTTTCGCAGATTGTTGTACACGAATCCTCTAAATCACGGATCGCAGAAACGATGCGAAGTATCCGTGCCAATTTGAGTTTTATCAACAGCCAAGGAAAAGTAATTGCGATTTCGTCTTCTGTGTCTGGTGAAGGAAAAACATTTGTGGCGCTTAATTTAGCTGGAATCATTGCGATGTCGGGCAAAAAAACCGTAATTATCGATCTTGACCTTCGAAAACCAAAAGTGCACTTGGGATTCAACGTCGACAATGTGAACGGGATGAGTAATCTCATTATTGGCCAATCGACACTAGAAGAATGTGTTCGTAAATCTGTTGTTGAGAATTTGGATTTCATTCCCGCAGGAGAAGTTCCCCCAAATCCGTCGGAATTGATCTTGAGTAAAGAGTTTAATTTGATTTTAGAGAAGTTAAAAACGATGTACGATACCATCATCATTGATAATCCCCCGGTTGGATTGGTATCCGATGGAGTTCAACTCTTGGCGAATGCAGACATTCCGATTTACATTTTCAAAGCCAATTATTCCAAACGAATCTTTGCGGAACGCGTCAACGAATTGTTTGAAGTTCAACAAATCAAATCCTTGAACGTAATTTTGAACGGCGTTGATACGAGCAGACGAAGTTATGGATACGGTTATGGTTACGGAAGATCGTATGGTCAAGGATATTACGAAGAAGATGAAGATCGTCCCAAAAAGAAAAAGAAAAACAAATCGAAATGATTGACATGATTGAAGGACTTCACATTGTAGAAACCAAAAAGTTTCATGATGAACGCGGGTATTTTTTTGAAAGTTTTAATTTGAAAAAGTTTCAAGAACAAATCGGGGAAAACGTAGAATTTGTGCAAGACAACATTTCTGTTTCGGCAAAAAACGTGCTGCGTGGTCTTCATTTTCAAGCACCGCCGTTTGCACAAGGGAAATTGGTTTCCGTCGTGAAAGGAAGCGCACTTGATGTAGCGGTTGATTTACGAAAAAATTCGCCAACCTACGGTGCGTATTTATCGGTGCTACTTTCAGCTGAAAACGGTCGTCAATTCTGGATTCCTGCGGGTTTTGCACATGGCTTTTTGGCCTTAGAAGATGATACAATGTTTTCCTACAAATGCACACAGTATTACCACCCACAATCCGAACAATCGTTGCGTTGGGATGATCCTCAATTGGCAATTGCATGGGGAATTGAACAACCAATCATTTCTGCAAAAGATGCTGAATGCGCACTTTTTGCTAACTTTGTTACACCATTTCAATAGTATACATTGACACTAAAAATACTTCAACTAGTTGCTTTCATGGGTGGAGGCGCATTGGTTTCTTACATTATCAATGTGCTTTTGTTGCGCTTTTCAGAATCGCTCGGAATCCGAAACAAAAACGATGTTGTGGTCAGATGGAGTAATCAATCCAAACCTTCGCTCGGCGGAATTAGTTTCTTCGTGGTCTTTTTGTTCTCAGCCATCGGCTTTAGCATGGTTTTTTCCGAAGATCCATCGATTTTCATCAATCCACAGTACATCGGACTTTTCATCTCTGGATCAATGGCCTTCATCATGGGATTAGCTGACGATGCCTACAACACCAAACCCATGGCCAAATTGTTGGTGCAAATCGCTTGTGGGGTTGTATTCGTAGCTTCTGGAACGATTATCGATCTTACACACAATTTTTGGATTGATGGTTTACTCACAATCATCTGGGTTATTGCTGTGATGAACTCGTTGAACATGCTCGACAACATGGATGGAATTACAGGCACTGTCGTTACGTTCATCCTTGCCGCATGTTTGGTGTCCTCGTTTTTGATTTACGAATTTAACCGCAACATTTGGTCAATCATGATCGTCGCACAAATCGGAGCGATGCTTGGCTTTTTAAAATTAAATGTTCACCCAAGCAAGCTATTCATGGGCGATGCTGGAAGTCAATTCATCTCGCTTTTTGTCGCGTTCTTTGCGGTGAATCATTTATGGAACGCAGGACAACGCATCGAAAGTCCGTCGTGGACCGGTATGCTAATTTGCATTGTCGCGTTCACTCCTTCAATCGTAGACACGTTAACGGTGGTAATCAATCGCTTGAAGAAAGGTCAATCTCCCATGGTAGGAGGCAAAGATCACACCACGCACCACCTCGTATATGCTGGATTTAATGACAAACAAGTTTGGTATATTTTCCTGCTCATTTCGGTGCTATCCCTGCTGTTTAGTGCGTTGATGATTTACTTTATTTTGCTGAAAGTATACTGGCCGTTGTTTGTATTTATCCTCTACTTTGTAATCGTATTTAGCATGTTGTACCGCTTGACAATCAAGTACGGACATAAAGTAAAATAAATTAATCATTCAAATTTTGTGAAATGAAGCGTGGTTTTTTGTTCACAGTCGGTTTAGCGTTGCTCGGATGTACGCAACCGGATACGACACCTAACGTATCTACAAAAGCATTTATCCAAACACCAGACGCACCGCAAAGTATTCCCAACCTTCCCGAATACATGTATTTTGCAGGTGAAAAAATCATCCTAGAAGACGAAGACATTATTGAACGACTCGACCGAGAAGTATTGACAAATGCGTATTATCAATCGGCAACCATTCAAATATTCAAGCGTGCAAACCGTTGGTTTCCGCTTATCGAACGTATTCTAAAAGAAGAGCATATCCCAACAGATTTCAAATACCTCGCCGTCATCGAAAGTGGCTTGGTGCAAGCAGTAAGTCCCGTCGGAGCACAAGGGTTTTGGCAATTCATGCCATACACGGCAAAGGAACATGCGTTGGAAATTTCTTCCGAAGTTGACGAACGATTGCACATTGAAAAAAGTACGCGCGCTGCTTGTGCATACTTACACAAAGCACAAGATACCCTAAAAGATTGGCTACTTGCCTCTGCATCCTACAACCGAGGAATTGGAGGCGTACGTCAAGACATGCGTTGGCAAGGAACTTCTCACTATTTTGATACCGATCAAAATTCGGAAACAGCACGCTATGTTTTCAGAATCTTGGCCTTCAAATTGATCTTCGAAAATCCAGCTGCGTATGGATTTGACCTCAATCGCATCGAATTGTATGAACCTTATCAAACCAAAAGTGTTACTATTCGTGAGAGTATTCCCAATTTGGCAAAGTGGGCAATCGAGCAAGGTATCAATTTTAAAATATTAACCAAATTGAACCCCTGGTTGAAAAGCAATAAATTAACCATCAAAAACAAAACATATCAGTTACTTTTGCCTGCGGAAAGTGAAAACTTAAAACCGTATAAGCACTATCTCCAATGAAAGAATCAACAGACGAAGAACAACAATACATCCGTGTTTATGGAGCGCGAGAGCACAACTTAAAAAACATTGATCTCCAAATACCTCGCAATCAATTAGTCGTTTTTACAGGACTTTCAGGCTCTGGAAAATCATCATTGGCCTTTGATACGATATTTGCTGAAGGTCAACGCAGATACATCGAAACATTCTCTTCCTACGCCCGCCAATTCTTGGGAGGATTGGAACGTCCCGATGTTGATAAAATCGATGGATTGAGTCCCGTGATTTCTATCGAACAAAAGACAGTGTCGCGTTCGCCCCGCTCTACCGTTGGAACGATCACCGAAATTTACGATTTTCTGCGTTTGTTTTTTGCACGCGTGGGAACTGCTTATTCCTACGAAACGGGAGAAGCAATGGTTAAATACGCTGATGATCAAATTGTTGACCTCATCATTGAAAACTACCAGCAAAAACGAGTAGTGATTTTAGCCCCAAAAATCAAAGGTCGAAAAGGACACTACCGTGAATTGTTTGAGCAAATCCGGAAAATGGGTTTTTCCAAAGTACGCATTGATGGCGAAATCAGAGACATCGAGAGTGGAATGCGACTAGATCGCTACAAAGTACACGACATCGAAATCGTGATTGACCGATTACTTATCGACGGAAACGACCGCAAACGAATTTACGATTCAGTCATCACCGCCATGAAG
>SSGT01000121.1 GCA_008017065.1 Crocinitomicaceae bacterium | reverse complement strand
GATTACAAATTACAAACCGCTGGAGGATACACACTCAGTTATAATAGTGGTGCTGGCTGGGTGCCGATTACGACGACCGGCAACTTACTCGCCAACAACATCGACAACGATTTCAATTGGGGAACTATTTACCACAACTTGAGCGCAATTGCTGCCATCGAAAATGCTGCATCCGTGCAATTGCGTTTTACCATCAACGATGTATCGGGTGGCGCCAACGATGAATTGATCATCGACAACATTGAATTGGTGGGAACCTGCATCGCACCCGCTCCGCCAAGCGCAAGTTTCAATTACAGTCCGTCAAATCCGGCATGTGGAAACATCTCGCTGACCTACACGGGAAGCGCTGCGCCTGCAGGAACAACGTATTACTGGCAAACTACAAACACAGGAACTTCAACACTCCAACCAGCGAGCAACGCACAACTAATTTCGGCTACGGGATACCGATGGTTGCGTGCACTCAATAGCTGTGGATCGTGGAGTACGGCAACACAAACCGCGCAACTCGTAGTCGCTTCAAATCCGATAATCACCACACAACCAAGCAACCAAAGCACGGTGGTTGGCGTAGCTGCTACGTTTTCAGTCACGGCTTCCAATGCTACTACTTACCAATGGCAAGTGGATTCAGGAAGTGGTTGGACCGACATTGCAGGTGCAAACGCCGCTTCGTACACAACAGTTGCTGCAACCTTGTCGATGGATGGATACTTGTACCGATGTATCGTGTTGGGCACTGCGCCGTGCGGTTCGGTAACATCCAATGCTGTTTCGCTTGCGGTGGTGATCGGACCGTGTTTGGATCAACCCACGTTTTCTTCCTTGCCTACCGATTGGTCGCAAACAAACATTTCGTACAGTGGAGGGGAAGCCAATTTTGGAGCTAACACCGGACAACTCACAACGTTGGCGGTATCCAATCCGTCTGTGTTGACCTTTGACCTGCGAAGAACCAACAACGCAACTGCAAAAAGTTTGATCGTTGAAATTTCAACTACCACCCAAGGCGGTTCGTACACGCAAGTGATGCTTTACGATCATTCCAATACTACGAGCAATGCCACCACGCCGATTACCTTGGATTTGTCGGCTTACAACGCGGAATCAACGGTGTTTATTCGTTTTCGAAAGGCTTCGAGTACAACTTCACCGTGGTTTTTGAGTGCGGTGCGTTTGACCTGCGGAACGGTTACTACCTGTACGCCTCAACTTTCGGTAAATGCGGTGCGACCAGCAACAGCTTCGGTCAATGCGGCGGTGCAAGTGGAGGTCAACAACAGTGCGTGGGTAGACGATGTACTTGTGGAAGGAAACAGCGTTCCGTTTACCGTAATCAATCCAACAACCATCGAATTGATTGTTCCGAGCACAAGCGTGGGGACGGCTGAAATTTTACTGGTTGAATCAACCGGCTGCGAAACAGCGACCTCCGTGCAAATTGTTTCCACCACTGGAACGTGCTCGAGTTTGCCCGCGAGCTATTCCGAATTGTTCATTTCTGAAATATATGATTCCGAGAGCAACAACGTGTGGAACATCGAGTTGTTTAATCCAACCGCAACACCGATTTTGCTGACGGGAATCTACCAAATCAAACGGGCAGCAGATGTTTCCGATCCCAACACGTACACCCGAATAATCGACTTGGTAGGAACAGTTCCTGCGTATTCGGTGTTTACGATCAGTGCGGGAACATCCGGACAAACGTGCAACTCGGTTACTTTCAACATGACTGAATCGGGGGGCGGAATCAACGAATCGGATGTAATCGCCTTATTTAAAAACAATGTACTCGTCGACGAAGCGCGCGGACCAAACCAAGTGGGATATTCGCTCCGAAGAAATGTGGTGAGTGGCGAAACCGTTCCCACAGCTACCTACACCGCAGCGCAGTGGACCATCAACACGTCTGAATCCTGCGGAAATTTAGGTACATTTTCTTCTACCTTCACATCCATCAATGCAAGCAATCCAAGCGATGCGAGCGGATGTGCGTCGATTAATTTCTCGATTTCTTCGTCCACGGGTGGAGTTTCGTATCAATGGTATTTCAACGATCCAGCCACGATGACAGGTTGGAGTGCTGTCAATACAACCAATTTGCCAGGCGTTACAATTTCGGGAAATACCACCGCAACGTTGTCGATTTCGGGTAGCGTCGGTGCGTTGGATGGATATCAGTTTTACTGCATCGTTACTTCAGGGACCTGCGGAAAAATCACCAATGCGGCTCGTTTTCAGTTTAGCGGACAGCGCTACTACCGTTCGATCAATTCAGGAAACTGGACGACCGTTGCCAATTGGCAAATGTCAGCCGACAAAATCACCTACACAGCGGCGTGCAACTTCCCCACAAGTTCCAATTCTTCGGAAGTGCTGATTCAATCCGGAACGGCAATTGTGTTGGATGCCGACAATGCGATTGATTTCTTGGAAATACAACCCAATGCAACGCTTGAAATTCTCCCCACGTCGATGCTGACCGTCAACGATAGTACCGCAAACGCCGATTTGATCGTCAACGGAACCTTGCTCTATCGTTCCAACAATGTCAACAGTTTGACACTCGACAATGCGGCAACGTGGAGTTTGGGCGGAAATGCGACACTCATCAAAACGAATTCAGGTTCGGTTACAGTGCTGCGCGATGCGTACCACGGTGGAATTGCTTCCATAACGCCTTCTGCACAATGGATTTACCGCTACAACGGCGACGGAAATCCAACCGTGACGGCGATCAACATGGTATATCCGCATTTGCGCTTCGAAAATACGACCGCTTCGCCTTACACCACTTCCATCAGCACCAATTCATTTACCGGAAATTCATCGTCGACCGTTGTGTTGGGAAATCTCGAAGTGGGAACAACCGGAACTGCGGCGTATACCTTTGCAAACAACAATTTCAACGCAACGCCGATCACCGTAAACGGAAATTTCACGATTGGAGCGGGTTCCGTGTTTACCAATGCGCCAATCACCGATGCAGGAACGGGAATCGACTTGAAAGGAAATTTGACCGTCGATGGAACCTTGACTTTGTCGGAGGGAACTACCGAACGCATCTTGCGCTTGTCGGGTACTTCCAACCAAACGATTTCCGGAACGGGAACGATCAACGTGTTTAAATTGGAAATCAACAAAGCGACTGGAAACGTGCTCCTCAACCGCAATGTGCGGGCACAAAATGAATTGAAATTGATGGCAGGAAATGTGATTACCAACAGTTTTGTACTCGAACTCGGACGTTCTACCGCTCAAAAAGGAACACTTTCGCAAGCGTCAAGTTTTGTGATCGGAAAGATGAAACGTTGGTTTGACGGAACGAATGCCACCGACGCAACCGGACTTTTTCCCATGGCGCAAGACATTTCTGGAATCAAAAATCGATTCGTGCGGGTAAACTACACCACTGCGCCTTCGGCAGGTGGACATTTGACCGTGGAGTTTTTACCGACTCCAATCACGGGAACGGGTTTCCCAATCGCAGCAGCAACTACCGGTGGATTTCCGTTTGATATCACCAATGCAGCCAACGAAGGATACTGGAAAATCGACAACGAAGCTGGAAAATTGACCGACGGTTTCTATTCCATTGCGCTCACGGGCGAAGGGTTCACGACGATCAACACATTGAGCGAAATCACACTCATCAAGCGGGTAGGAGCGGGCGATTGGCATTGTCCTGGCACGCATGTCGCAGCTTCGGGAACGACTGCTGTGCCCACGGTTTCGCGAACGGGTGTTGCGGGTTGGTCCAACTTTGGATTTGGTGGAAGCGCTGTCAATCCCTTGCCGGTCGAATTGATCGCTTTCGATGCGCGCTGTGCGGACGGGAAAGCCGAAGTAAACTGGTTGACCGCAAGCGAAAGCAATTCCGAACGTTTTGTGGTAGAAAGCAGCCGCGACCTCGTGCAGTGGTCGGTGATTGGCGAACTTCCTGCCGCTGGAAATTCGAGCTCCGTGCGGGCATACGCTTTCGTTGATCTCGAATCGAAACAAACGTTGCATTACTACCGACTGACGCAAGTAGATTTCAACGGGGCAACAACGGTCTACGACCCAATCAGCTTGGAATGCGCCACATCCACTGCGGAAATTGCGCTGTATCCGAACCCAAACACAGGTACATTTGTGGTGCAACTCATCGCTTCCGACAAGACACAACGAATCAACGTGCAATGCATCGACCAAACAGGACGCGTGTTGGATACCCAAACACATACCGTAAGCGCAGGCGAAAATCTACTTCCAATTCAGATCAACACGCTTTCGATGGGCATGTATTGGCTGCGCATTGCGTTGGAAACAAACGAGATCATTTCACTTCCGTTCACGATACGTCAATAAATACGGGCGTTTTGGATACTAAATCCAGTTAGTCGTTTTTTTTTAACTGACGTAACGAATTGTAAAAATTAACAGAATCGAAAAAAGGATAAATTACGCATCTAAATTGAATTAATTTTTAGTTTTAATCCATTGAAAAACAAGTTTTTTGATGAGTTATCAACATGGAAAATGCAGTTTTCATGTTAAGTTTTAATTAAATACTTAACACATTTTATTAATACTGGTTACTTTTTAATAAATTTGTTTTAGTATTCGGGTAATCTCCTCTTGCTGACTGGGATTATTTTTTTTGGCAAACTGCCCGCGTACATGTTAGATTATTACTATTGATTAGATGAACAGCAGGTTAAATTTGTTAGCAGCATTTTTCCTAAAAACACAAAACAACCTTTCAATTCAAACCCCAATTCTTACTGCAAAAAAAGCATTGTCTCGCACAATGACTGGCCGTGCTTTGCTCGGGGGACTGGTTTTTGTGTTAGGATTTAGTGGAATTGGTTTTGGGCAGATCGCTTCGGATGGTTTGAATAATTCAACCACTTTGTTTACACTCACTAGCGGAGCTTATTTTTCTGGGAACTCTGCTACTGGCGATCGGCCGGCAAGTGTTGCGCAAGCTTTTGAAGGGTCACATGCCAGAGGTATTAATAATGGAACAGCGACTCTTTTATCTTCAGATATTAATACTTCAGGTTACACTGGAATCCAACTAGGATTTCGATTAGCTTCTCATTCAGTTGGTTCAACCGGAAATGGTGCGGATGCTGGAGATATTGTGACTGTAGAAGTTAGTCCCGATGGAGGAACAAATTATTATAGTACAATCCGTGTATTAGGTAATGGTAATGCGTATTGGAATTATACAGCAACTGGAATAGCGACAACTGCTTACGATGGAAATGCAACTTCGGTTGATTTTTCTCCAGCTGCAGGTGGTTTGAGAACGACAGACGGATTAAGCACAGTTACTGTAACTGGTTTACCAGCGGTGTCTAATTTACGAGTTAGAATAACAATGCTGAATAATGCCGCTCAGGAAAAATGGCTCATCGATGATTTCAGAGTTACAGGAACGTTAGCTACTCCTTGCTCAGGCCCACCAGTTCCTGGCAACACCAACGCAGCAACCAATCCGGTTGTTGTAGGAAGTCCAACCGCCTTGTCGTTGACAGGAACATTGACAGGTTCGGGATTAACCTATCAGTGGCAACAATCTGCGGATGGTTCTACTGGTTGGACAGATATTTCAGGTGCAAACAGCGCTACGTACACCGCTTCGCCAACTGCCAAAACGTGGTACCGTTGTACGGTGACGTGTAGCGGAAGCAGCGCGAGCTCAACACCAGTAGAAGTGAATTTGACGTATTGTGCACCAACATACTCATCTGGTCCTGGTACTAATGATGGAATTACAAATGTCACGTTGGGAACTTTATCAAATACGACTGGAAATTCATCTTCACCATATTATATATTTTACAATGCAGTAACAGTTCCTTCAATAACGCAGGGAGCTACAGTTTCAGTATCAGTCACTTATGGTGCTGATGCTAATCAGTATGGTGCCGTTTGGATCGATTTTAATGGAAACAGTGTTTTTGAAACAACGGAAGGCTTTATATCAACAAACGCAGGTGCAAACGGAACTTCTGTCTTCAACATTCCAGTTCCTGCGGGAGCTGCACTCGGCCAAACGCGTATGCGTGTCCGCGGAGGAAATGACGTGGTTTTGACTACATCTCAAGCTTGCGGAACATCAAGTAGTGGTTTTGGAGAAACAGAAGACTACATTGTTAATATCGTAGCTGCTTCTGCTACGCCTTCACTCGCGATCACGGGAACAACTGCCCACGGTTCAGTGTGTCCAACAACAGCGGCAACATCACAAACCTACACGATTACCAACACGGGTGCATCAGCTGCATCCGGGTTAACGGTAGTTTCAAGTGATCCTCAGTTTGTTGTAAGCGCCTTGTCGTCAACAACAGTTGCTGGAGGCGGAGGAACAGTAACGTATGTAGTGACATTTACACCTTCATCAGCAGGTGCAAAAACGGCAACAATTACAGTAGCAAGTACAACTGGGGGAAGTAACTCCCCAACAAGTAACTTAACAGGAACGGGAACTACATCCGTTAGTCCAGTTTCTGTCAGTGCAGCAGCAACAGCAATTGGAACTACAACGGCAACACTTGGAGCAACATCCGGTACAACATTTGGTGTTTGTCCAACCACAACGGGCAAAGGATTTGTAATTTCACAAACAAGTGTCAATTCAAACCCAACCGTAGGTGGAACGGGAGTAACCAACGAAATTGTTACACCACTTGGAACAACAGGAGTAGCCTACACCAAAGCGGTAACAGGATTACTTCCATCCACGCAATACAGTTTCACATCCTACGTGTTTGACGGTACAACGTACACGTATGGAACGGTGTTAACATTCACAACTGCAACGGCTCCTGCCAATGATTTGTGTGGATCAGCAACACCGTTGACGGTAAATGCAGCCGCAGTTTCAGGCACAATGGTGAATGCTTCGGTTGAAGCACCGTTTATCGCAGACAACAAAAAAGACGTTTGGTATCAATTTACACCCGATTGTATCGGGAAATACACCATCACTTTGGGCGGTTTTTCGGGTGATTTAGATGTTCAGGTGTTAACGGCTTGTGGAACAAACACTATTTTGACAGGAGTTACCTCTACTGCAAATCCAGAGATTTTAACCACCGGAACCTTGAGTGCGAGCACAACGTATTATGTGCGGATTCGTGCGTTCAACGTTGCCGGTGAGAGTTCAACATTCAACATCGCTGTCAACAACCAAGTAGCAATTGTAACTCAACCAGCCAATGCGACTGTAACGAGTGGTTCTACTGCTAATTTTGCAAGTTCTATGCCTGCAAATGCAACAGCATATCAATGGCAAGTAAACACGGGAAGTGGTTGGAGTAACGTTTCAACAGGATCAGGAGGTACAACCAATGCATATACAACAGAAGCGACCACTTTAGCCATGAGCGGAAATCAATACCGCGTAATTATTTCCAACGGAACATGTTCGTCGGTTACTTCAAATCCAGCTACATTGACAGTAAACAATTGTGTACCTTCGTCAAGCAATACATCAGATTATATT
>SSGT01000031.1 GCA_008017065.1 Crocinitomicaceae bacterium | reverse complement strand
CTCCAATGCAAAACAATTGGAATGATTTAGACCCTGCTATTCACATAAAATATATCAATACAAAAACCTATTTTCCAGGTATTATTAAATTGGCTTTCTTCCTAATATGTTACACAAGAAAAAAAAAAGTTGATTTAGTTGCTTCATCAAATATTAATATAAATGCATTGTTAGGTTTACTAAAAAAAATAAAATTGCTAAAAACGAAAAAATTGATTATCAGAGAAACAACCTCTGTTTTTTTGCGAATCAAGGGATTCAAGAAACTAATTCATACCATAAAATATCTCATCGGATATTCATCCGCAGACCTTATAATTTGCCAAACAGAATTGATGAAACAACAATTCCTCGACAATTTGAAAGTATCCAGAAAATGGAAAATGATTACGATACAAAATCCAGTGAACTTTTCTAATATCATTCAACTTTCAACTGAAAACAATAGTGATTTGTTAAAGAGAAAATATATTGTATCTGCAGGGCGATTCATCCATGAAAAAGGATTTGACATATTAATCAAAGCTTTCGCACAAATTGCAAAAAATGATCAAGCCTTAGATCTTGTTATTTTAGGTGAAGGGGAATTAAAGAAACAGTTTGAAAACTTAATCCGCGAATTAAAACTCGAAAAAAGAGTATATATGCCTGGATTTATTAAAAACCCAATCCCCTATTTCAAAACGGCTGAAGTATGTGTCGTGTCATCGAGATTTGAAGGTTTTCCAAATGTATTACTTCAAATGGCAGCCGTTAACAACAAAATTGTTTCTACATTATGTGCAGGAAATATTGATTCCATCCCATCAATCAAAACTTGCCCAACTGATAATATTTCCTTGTTAGCAGAAAGTATAACTGAGGCAATCAACAAACTACCAGATAATGAAAGTATAACTTCTAAGTTCCTTTTTCTTGATTCAATTAGTGTATCCAATTATGTCAAAACGATTGAAAACCTAATTTATGGAAAATAAAAAGCTCATTCGTATATCAACAGTTCCTATTTCGTTAGAAAAATTGCTTGAAAATCAATTGTCATTCATGAATGATTATTTTGATGTAATAGCAGTTTCATCTGAAAAAGAACGACTTGAAAGTTTTGGTAAAGAGAATAAAGTAAGAATAAAATACATTGAATTAACGCGTCAAATTACTCCGATAAAAGATCTTATTGCATTGTGGAAAATGTATTGGTTTTTGAAGAGAGAAAAACCCTTTATCGTACATTCCCACACACCAAAAGCAGGAACTATTGGTATGCTTGCTGCAAAACTGGCTGGAGTACCACATCGACTTCACACCGTTGCAGGTCTACCTCTTTTAGAAGTAACTGGAATAAAAAGAAAATTATTAAATTTCGTTGAAAAAATTACATATTGGGCTGCAACGCAAGTTTACCCAAATTCAAATGGCTTAAAAGAAATAATTCTCGCAGAAAATTTTTGTAAAAAGGAAAAACTGAAAGTTATTGGAAATGGAAGCTCGAACGGAATTAACACCTCATTTTTTGATTCAAGTTTATTTTCTTCGGAAGAGAAAAATAAACTACGAGAACAATTAAAAATACAAGAACTTGACTTTGTATTTATTTTTGTTGGTCGATTGGTTGGTGACAAAGGTATCAATGAATTAATTGAAGCGTTTACACAAATTGAATTAACTTCTAATAATTGCAAGTTAATTCTTGTGGGTCCTTTTGAAACTGAATTAGATCCGTTGCAACCAACAACTTTATCTCTGATTGACACAAACAAAAACATCATTTGTGTTGGCTATCAAAAAGATGTGAGACCATTTTTCGCAATTTCAAATTGTCTTGTGTTCCCAAGCTATCGTGAAGGTTTCCCAAATGTAGTTATGCAGGCGGGTGCAATGGGACTTCCATCGATTGTTTCTGACATCAATGGATGTAATGAATTAATTGTTGAAAATGTAAATGGAATTATTATTCCACCTAAAAATACAAAACTATTAACACATGCCATGAAATCCATTATCGACAATCGTTACAAAACTGAACAAATGGCACTTAATTCGAGAGAAATGATCACGTCAAAATTTGAGCAGAAATTGATTTGGGGTAGTCTTAAAGCAGAATATGATTCGCTCTCTAAATGAATTTTACTATGAAAAAAAAACTAGAAATCATCGGCTACTCAGGTCATTCATACGTTTGCATTGAAACAGCAATTCGTTCTGGTTTTGAAATGATTGGTTACTATGATTTAGAGCACAAAAGTCACAATCCGTACAACATTAACTATTTAGGCAGTGAGAAATTACTAACAACTTCTGAAAATTTATTATTTATTGGAATTGGAGATAACTTTTTACGTCAAAAAATTTACCAACAGTTAAACTCCAGTAATAAATTCGCTTCATTGATTCATCCTTCAGCAACAATTTCAGATACTGCGATTATTTCAGAAAATGTATTGATTTCAGCATCAGCAATCGTAAATGCGCAATCTAACATTGATTTTGGTTGTATCATTAATACAGGAGCTATTATCGAACACGAATGTCATATTTACAGCTTTGCGCATGTTGCTCCGGGTGCAGTTTTAGCGGGAAATGTAAAAGTTGGTGAAAGAAGTTTTATCGGGGCTAACGCCACAATAAAACAAGGTACCGTAATTGGAAATGACGTGATAGTCGGCGCTGGATCAGTGATACTAAATGACATACCGAATAATTCAGTCGTAGTCGGAAACCCAGGAAAAATAATTAAAAAAAATATATGATCCCATTATCAGTCCCCCAACTCAATGGAAATGAGTGGAAATACGTAAAAGATTGCCTCGACACTGGTTGGATTTCTTCCGCAGGTTCGTACGTAAATCAATTTGAACAGCAAATCGCTGATTTTGCAGGTGCGAAATATGGTGTTGCATGCATGAACGGAACAGCAGGTTTGCATATCGCTCAAATTCTATCTGGCGTAACCAGTGATGATCACGTAATCGCACCCAATATCACTTTCATTGCTACGTTAAATGCAATTAAATATACAGGTGCTTCACCCATTTTAATCGATGTTGATCCTGCCAGTTGGCAAATGGACTTGAATTTATTGGAGTCGTACTTGAAAGAAAATGTGATCGTGAAAGAAATTGATGGAAACAGCTTTTCGTTCCACAAATCAACCAACAAACGTATCAAAGCCATTATGCCGGTTCATGTTCTTGGGAACATGGGAGATATGGACAAGTTGATGGAAATTGCAAATTACTTTCACTTGGATATTATCGAAGACAGTACAGAAGCTTTAGGTTCTTACTACAAAGGTAAGCATGCTGGAAGTTTTGGTAAATTTGGTGTTTTTAGCTTCAATGGAAACAAAATTATTTCTACCGGCGGTGGAGGTGTCATTGTAACAAATGACGAAGAATTAGCAAAAAAAGCAAAACACCTAACGACGCAAGCAAAGGTGAGTGCAATGGAATACATTCACGACGAAATTGGTTACAACTATAGACTTGTCAATGTGTTAGCTGCTATCGGTGTTGCACAAATGGAAGAATTTCCGACTCTTTTAGAGAACAAGCGAAAAATGGATCAATTTTATCGCACACAATTAACTGGAGTTGGGGATATTGAATTCCAGGCAGTTTCGGAAAATGTTGATGCGAATTGTTGGTTATTCACTTTCAAAACAAAACACATGCGTCAATTACTTACATATCTGAACGACAATGGAGTTCAATCTCGGCCTTTTTGGATGCCTATGAATCAATTAGATATGTTCAAAGAGGATATTTTTGTATCTAACGGAAATCAATCAAATCTCGTTTACGAAAGTTCCATCAGTATTCCAAGTTCAGCAGGAATCACCCAATCAGAAATGGAAACAGTTGTAAAAACGATCAAAACATTTTACAGTTCAATCTAAATAAAATTGTATGAATATCATAGACATTCCTAAATTTATTAAAGAATACATAACAAAACGTCCGACGAGTTTATTCGCTCCCGATATAGCAAAATACAGTGATCAACTCACAGAAAAAATCGAAGGAAAGAATGTACTTGTAATTGGTGGCGCAGGTACAATTGGATCTTCGTATATCAAAGCCGTTCTTAAATTTAAGCCTGCAAAATTAGTTGTGGTTGACACAAACGAAAATGGGCTAACTGAATTGACGCGCGATTTACGCAGTGCACCAGATCAATTTGTACCTGAAGAATACATCACCTATCCGATGAGTTTTGGTGACCCAGTATTCGAGAAAATGTTCTTAGCCCATGGACCGTTTCATATTGTTGCCAATTTTGCTGCACACAAACATGTAAGAAGCGAAAAAGATCAGTTTTCGATTGAAGCGATGATTGAAAACAATGTGTTTAAAGCGAAAACATTTTTAGATTTATTGTTAAAGAATAAGCCAGAACATTTTTTCTGTGTCTCGACCGATAAAGCAGCAAATCCTGTAAATGTAATGGGAGCTTCGAAAAAATTGATGGAAGAAGTGATTATGGCGTATAGTTCTGAAATCCAAATCACTACTGCCAGATTTGCGAATGTTGCTTTTTCAAACGGTTCTTTGCTTGCTGGATACGTTGAACGCTTATTTAAAAATCAACCCATCTCCTGCCCTGCTGATGTGAAACGTTTTTTTGTTTCGCCAGAAGAAAGTGGACAAATATGTATGCTGGCTTGTATGCTCGGGAAAAGTGGTGAAATTTTCTTCCCCAAATTAGATGAAGAAGAACAAGTATATTTTAAAGCGATTACTGAAGATTTTTTCAAAGCATCCAAAAGAGAAATTGTACTATGTCAAACTGAAGACGAAGCACGAAAATTAGCTTCAAGCATCGATGAAACTAAACCATATCCAGTCTATTTCTTCGGTTCGGATACTTCGGGTGAAAAACTTTATGAAGAATTCTATACGGAAACCGATGAAGTGGAATTAAATCAATTCGAAAGCTTAGGAGTTATCAAAAATGCACGAAAACTCCCGATGCATCAAATAGATCTGTGTGTTTCTGATTTGCAATCACTTATGAATTCAGGTGATTATGACAAACAAATCATTGTAGAAAATTTAAAAAAATACCTACCTGATTTTCAACACATAGAAACAGGTAAGAGTTTAGACCAAAAAATGTAACGGTATGTATATCCTATTCAAACGCACGTGTGACATTGTGCTATCTGGAATTTTAATTCTTTTCCTTTCCCCTTTATTGATACCCATCATGATTGGATTGAAATTGACTGGTGAAGGCTATATTTTCTATAAACAAGAACGAGTTGGTTTTAAAAACAAACACTTCTACATTTTGAAATTTGCTACCATGTTGAAGGATAGTCCCAACATGGCGGGTGGTGTCATTACCACCAAAAAAGATCCTCGAATTACTCCGATGGGTGGATTCTTAAGAAAAAGTAAAATCAATGAATTACCACAACTATTCAATATTTTTCTTGGGCACATGAGTGTTGTAGGACCTCGACCTGTGATGCCTATCAGCTTTAAAGCATATCCTGAACACGTTCAAGAAGTAATTTACAACGTAAAACCAGGATTGACTGGAATTGGTTCCATCATTTTTAGAGATGAAGAAGAGTTGATTACTCAAGTCAAAAATAATGGTGGTGATACATGGGATTTTTATAAGAATCAGATTTATCCGTTCAAAGGAAAAGTAGAAGAATGGTATCAAGGGAAACAATCCTTTTGGACTGATTTGAAACTGATTGTGCTTACAGCATGGGTTATTGTGAAACCAGACAGCGAGCTGACCTATAAATGGTTTGATGATTTACCTAAAAGAACATTTTAGAATTTTACTGGAATTTGAAATCAAATCCGCTAAAAGCATTGTTTATTTTGAATAAAACTTTATCTTTACATTTTGTTTCATCGCTTAAACACAAAAAAAAAGCGATGAAAACACAAATAAAACAGACAAAAAAATGAACAGTATCTTCGAATCGATTATATTATTTCTAAAGAATAATCTTTACGTCGCTTCTTTATTCGTTCTTTTGGGATCAAGCATCAGTGTCATTTTACTGATGCCCCGTGTATTGTATGTGGCCTATCAAAAACGCTTAACCGCTCCCATCATTGCACGCAGTTCGCACTCGCGAACCGTCCCCTCATTAGGTGGCGTCGCTTTTTTCATGACCTTCATGATTTTTATTTCCTTAATTGAAATGGGATTAAAAAACGGTGTGGGGTATAACATCATCGCTGCAATTTCGATCTTGTTTATGGTCGGGTTGAAAGACGATTTGGTTAACTCTTCCGCGCGTGTAAAATTGTACGGTCAACTCTTGGCGTCCATCTTTATTGTGTTTTGTACTCCTTTTCACATCGATACTCTACACGGTTTTTTGGGAATTCATGAGTTGTACCCCATTGTTTCAATTTTAATTTCTACACTTTTTTTGACATTCATTATTAATGCGTACAATTTGATTGATGGTATTGATGGGTTAGCTGCTATCATCGGAATCATCATCTCAAGTATGTTCATGTTGCTCTTTTTCCTCAAAAAAGACTATTTGTTCTTTTTGTTGTGTGCAATGATGATTGGGACTCTAATCGGCTTTTTGAGATTTAATTTATCGTCTGGACGTATGAAAATGTTTATGGGAGATTGTGGATCACTCCTCATCGGAATGATGATTGGAATTTTCACTTTGCATTACCTTTCTTCCGAACCACTGAGTCCTTCCATACGCCTTTTTGTTCCTGATAACCGTGTGATTTTTATATCGGCTGTTCTTTTCATTCCCTTGTTCGATACCATTCGAATCATAATCATTCGTATTCTCAATGGTAAAAGCCCGTTTGAAGCAGATCGAAATCACTTACATCACATCTTACTGGACAAAGGGTTTTCGCACCTCAAAGCCAGTATGGCCTTGGGCGTATTGAACGTATTGGTATTGGCCGTATTTTTTATTACCTCCAAATTTTTAAATCACTTGAATTTATTGGGAATTATGGTACTTTTGTACCTCCTGATTGCGCTGTATTTTTATAAACAAAAACGCGCGTTACATTTCAAAAAGACATTCAGTACTAATACCAATTCTTAATGCATCATTTTAAAACAGTCAAACAACGAAACATGCTCATTCGTTTCAATTTTATATTTTTAGTAAGTTTTTTTGTGTTATCGCTCTTCGTATTTTCGTCCTGCGTATCGAAATCGAAAATCAATTATTTTCAATCCACCACATCAAGTGATTCAACCTCGGTTGTAACAAATTTCAACTATACTCCGGTTTTCAAGGCAGATGACTTTCTTGCTATTGATGTTTTCTCAATGGATTCAGAATCCATCAAACCTTTTCTATTGGACGCTTCAATTAATTCTACTCAGCCTCCACAATACAACAATGGAATTGCTGCAAAGTCGGGCTACCTCATTGATGG
>SSGT01000086.1 GCA_008017065.1 Crocinitomicaceae bacterium | reverse complement strand
GAAATTACAACGTGCAGCTAATTGCTTACGGCGCAGGCGGATGTGGCGACACGTTGTTTTTAAGCAACGCTGTTGTCGTTTTCCCTTCACCGATTGCCGGATTTGACTACGTCAATGTACAAAATCCTGATCCATTGAGTGGAACAGTTGAATTTACAAATACTTCCATCGGCGCAACAAACTTTGTATGGAACTTTGGAAATGGAAATTCGAGTACAGAAGTCAATCCGATTGAGCGCTACAATGCCTATGGTGATTTTCTAGCATCGTTGATTGCCATCAATCAATTTGGGTGTACGGATACGATAGAACAACTCGTGAGTGTCGATTTCTTCAATGGATTATTTGTACCCAATGCAATGTATCCCGGTCATCCAAACGCTGGTGTCGCGAATTTCTTACCAAAAGGAGTTGGATTGGCAACGTATGAAATCTTGATCTACGACGATTGGGGAAATCTCATTTGGCAATCTACGGCATTGGATGCCAACGGACGGCCAACAGAAGCATGGGATGGCACATTCAATGGTGAACCGGTGCAGCAAGATGCCTATGTCTGGAAAGTAACGGCCACGTTTATGGACGCAAAAATCTGGCGCGGAAAAGAATATCCGGGTGGAAAATTTAAAAAATCAGGAACAGTAACTGTAATTCGATGATCATGAAACGAAATTTTTCCAATGCAATTCGATTTATTTGCTTGATTTTAGCAATTGGTCAAGGCTTTTCTGCGTCGGCGCAAGATCCCAATTTCTCGCAATTTTATAACAATCCAATTTATTACAATCCCGGAATGACAGCGATTGGGAATGGATTTACGCTCCGATCGCACGCACGTAGTTTGTGGACACCCGTACCCGGAAAATTTGACACCTATTCTGTGAGTTTTGAAGCGGAAGCGATCAACAAAGTTGGATTGGGTGTATTGGCCTACAGTGATGTTGCTGGTGAAGGTTTATTACGCACCACTGGCGGAAACTTGTATTATTCGTACCGAGCAGTTGACACACGGAACTTTATTTTCCAAGTTGGATTTTCCGGTGGAGTGATAAACAAGTACGTCGATTGGACCAAATTTACGTTCTCGGATCAATTGGATGAAGTATTTGGAAAAATCAACAATTCAGCCTTCATCCAACCCAATTTCAACACCACAACCTATGCAGATTTTGGTTCCGGTTTTGCGTTGCGATTCAACAATAAATCCAGAAAATCGGGAACCTCCTACAAACGTTCGATAGTTACAGTTGGCGGAGCGGTGCACCACTTAACCCGACCAAACGATGCCTTCATTGGCGACCGCGAAAAATTACCCATGAAGTTTACCTTTCATGGAAATGCCAACCTACTGATTCAAAAAATCATTTATTCTCCAGCGTTCATTTTCGAACGACAAAATCAATTCCAAACGTTTACAATCGGTGGATCGATCATCAACAAGCCATTTAGTGCAGGATTCTGGCTTCGCAACCGAACGTTTTTGATGTCGGGAAAAAGTTACGATTCGTTTATCGCGACGCTTGGAATCAATGTGCCGGTCAATCGGGCGACTAATTTACGCGTCACCTATGCATTTGACATGACACTTTCGCGTTTGCGAACCGCCTCGATTGGATCCCATGAATTGAGTTTGATCTTGGATTTTGACAACCAAAAACTATTCAAAGGAATTCAAACCAAAAATAGAAACAAGCGCCGCTTCAAATGTCCAACCGATTTCAAAGGATACGATTAAGCGCTTCCAAAAATTAAGACCTCAACTTGTGGCACGGATTCGGTGAGAAGTGTATCTTTGAAACATGGAATTTGTAAAAATTGGAACGCAAGGTAGAAGTGGGTTTTGGAGTTATTTCGGAACGTTTGCTCTCACTGTTTCGACTGTTTTTGGCGTCGGTGGAATCCCGTACGCGCTTGCACTGATTCGCGCCGGATTCGACATCAATCAGCCGATCAAACAAGCAGAAATCATCGCCACACTGGGCACAAATTCTTTTCTATTTTATCAACTTTTCCCGTTCATAGCCGGATTTTGCGTATTGTTACTCTGCATCCGTTTTGTACACCAACGCCCGATTTTAAGTGTTTTTACAAGCCGTAAAACGTTTGATTGGAAACGCTTTTTTCTGAGTTTTTTCAGTTGGGGAATACTACTTTTTACACTGTTTGGAATTCGATATGTAATCCATCCAACGACATTTGAATGGCATTTCAACGCATCCACATTCTTTCAATTGTTGGTAATTTCTCTCGCAATTGTGCCGATCCAAACGTCGTTTGAAGAACTCTTTTTTCGTGGATTTCTCTTGCAAGGACTTGGTCCACTGTTCAAAAAAGGCTGGGTTATCGTGCTGTTTACCGGAAGTATCTTCGGATTACTACACATTTCGAATCCAGAAGTGCTTGCTCTTGGCTACGGGATTTTGGTTTTTTACATCCTTTCCGGGATTTTTCTCGGTCTACTTACCCTCCTCGACGACGGATTGGAATTGTCGATGGGTTTTCACGCAATAAATAATATTTTTAGCGTTCTTTTTGTCACCAATTCGTGGCAAGTTTTTCAAACCGATGCACTTTGGATCGACACTGAAAAACCTTCTTTTGGTTGGGACACGGGAATTACTCTTTTTGTATGTTATCCCATTTTGCTTTTTTTCTTTGCGAAAGTATTCCGATGGAAAAATTGGAAAAAATCCTTGTTCAATTAACAACGACGATTGTATACTAACATAAATCTGAACACCTATGAAACAATTCTTTTCGATTGCTTTTTTGATTTTCGCGCAGCAAACACTTGCGCAGCAGACACCACTCACAACGATTTTCTGGAACAATTACAGCACCCTAAATCCAGCGATGACTGGACTCAACAACAAACACGAAGCTGCGATCAACTTCCGCGATCAATGGGACAATGTGACCGGTGCACCGCGCACCCTAATCGCTTCGTATGGAACACAACTGGATCAAATTGGCGGTGGAATTGGAGTGAACTACACCTACGATAAAATTGGGTTAAATACACAAAACATGGCTACGCTGAATTACAGTTATCATCTCAAAATCAACGAAAACAACGTACTTTCATTTGGAGTGGGATTGGCGTTTTCGCACCTTGCAGTAGACTATGTTTGGTTCAGCCCAACTCCAATGCCAGATCCTTACTTGCCAACCGCTTCAAAAGACAATGCATTTTCCATCAATTTAGGTGCCGTCTACAAGGCCAAGAAATTCACACTTGGAATCAGTTCAACGGAGGTAAATGAAGCACGGTATTCGAAACTCAACTTTCAAATGAGACGTCATTTTTACTTTTTTGGTGATTACACGGTTGACCTCACTTCAAAATTTGCATTGAAGCCACAAGTTATGTTCCGCACCGATTTAAACGTGTCGTCAGTGGACTTCAACTTGTTGGCGACTTACAACAAAAAAGCATGGCTCGGAGCGTCACTGCGAACGGACAATTCATTTGCGATCATAGCTGGATACGACTTTCTGGAAAAAATAAGGGTAGGTTATGCGTATGAAGTAACTTCATCGCTGTTGAATAACGGAAATTCAAATACCCATGAAATTGTGTTGGGATTTTTTATCCGATAATTTGTAACTTTCGAGATAAAAAAACGAATCATGCTTGGAAACCGCAGTTGGGAAAGTTGGATCAACGAATATGCTGCTGGACATCAACATCCCGTGAATCGCTTTTTCCATACACTTGGAATCCCGATGATCGTCATTTCGTTGCTGATCTTAATCGCTTCACTTTTCGCTGAACCACTTTTTTGGTGGGGAATTTCCTTGTTTACACTGGGCTGGATTTTTCAATTCGTCGGTCATTTCTTTGAAGGAAAAGTACCTGAATTTTTCAAAGATTGGCGTTTTTTACTCGTTGGTCTTCGTTGGTGGTTTGCTAAAATGCGTGGAAAAGCGTAAGATTCCGTTTCGTTGTTTGCGGTGTTGAATTTCTCAAATCGAATAGTTCGTCGAATTTTCAAACACAAACATGCCAATCATCACGATCCAACCCAACGAAGCGGTAAATAGTACTTTTCGATGTTTATGCAGAATTAAAAATCGGGTCAAACAAATGGTAAGAATAGCTATTATGCATGTACTGAACACACAATAATTTTGAATTTGAGCGACAGTCAAGGTTGATAACTGATTGAACGCTGTCAGTTTTCCACGAAATTGATCCGTCGTTTCCAACAAGTTTATATACGTCAATAACGAAAGTAAGACCAATGTACCAAAACTATAAATGTAATAAATACCATTAAAAAGCATATTCTTCATACAACCAATTGTATTTATGCTCAAAAAATCATCTTCAACACCGCTTTCAATTCATTCAGAATTAATGCGGTCGCACCCCAAACTTGCTTTTGTTCCAGCACAAAACACGGAACTTCTTTCAGCGTAAAATTCGATGAAATTTGCATTTCCACGGTTGCCACGTTTGACTCGTCCAACAGCGCATCCAAGTGAAAGGTAAAAACCTCTTCGACTTCCCGCAAATCTTTTTCGAAGGTAGGGATTTCGGGATAATAAAACACGAACGGTTCGACATAAAAATTACTCACGGGAATATATACCGGAGTCAACTTTCCAACCAAGTGATCACGCTCCAAAATCACCCCAATTTCCTCCCAACATTCACGAATCGCAGTATGAATTAAATCCAAATCCGTCGGGTCTTTTTTTCCCCCCGGAAAACTGACTTGTCCGCTGTGACTCCCTGTATAGATCGGTCGCTGAATCAAGGTGCATTGCAACCGATTTTCTACCTCAAAAATCAAAACGGCAACAGCCGATTCTTTCACATTATTTGCTTGTTGAAGCGCAACACTTGACAAGCCACGATTCAACGGTGACATTTCTAAATGCGTTATTTCACCTGGTAAATGATTCGCAATAATTTGCTCCAATTGAAATTTGAAATCTGTCATATTACCGCACTGATTTTAAAATATCCTCAAAATCGTCCCACAAATACCCCGACATTTCGTGGGTGCAAATGAGTTGAAAAACATAAAAAGCACCTTCTTTTTCCATCGTTGCAATGAAATATTTGAGGTCATCGTCAAAATCTTCATTGCGCCCATAAAGTACTTCCATCATACCGTCAAATCGACAGCCTTTTGGTAATGTTGAATTTACAGAATTTTCATAAAAAAGCAGTGAATTTCTACGATTTTCTAAATAAAAATTGTGTGTTGTAATTAAATCAATTTTCTTATAATCGTAATCGTTTACGAAGTTTGAAATCTCTTTTTTATCAAATTTTTCAACAGATAAATAAATACCTAAATCGTATGAAACTAATGAGATTCCATCTTCTTTAAACATATGATATTTAATTCCTTTTTGAAAAAAATTAGGATATAAAAATGAAATTCCATGAAAATAAATTTTCTTTTTCTTTTGAAAATCAAATTGTTGCTTTTCAAATTCTTTCAACGTTTTATTTTCTGAAACGGGAGCTGGACAAGCACAAAGTAAAAACCAGATACTTAGAAATAAAAATATGTAATAAGTAATTTTCATAACTGAATTCTATTTATTTGGAGATAAAATTTAAAAGAAAATTTTTAAGATCGTAATGATTTACGATTTAAAAAATGTATAAATTGATATTTAAT
>SSGT01000009.1 GCA_008017065.1 Crocinitomicaceae bacterium | reverse complement strand
TCATAAAATTCAAAAAGATGCGTTTTTTAGTTTTAATTTTTGTTGTTCTACCACTTTCTATGTTTGCTCAAATGAGTGAGGTGACTGTGATTGTAAATGATTACGCAACAAAAGAAACCATTCCTTTTGCGAAAGTGAAGCTTTCTGAAAAATTTAAGGGAACAGCAAATGAGAATGGAACGATTACTTTCAATCAGGTTCCTTACGGACAATATACATTGGCGGTTAGCATGGAAGATACACTTGTTACACTTGTAAAAGTAGACAAAGTGATTTCAAAATTCACCATTTCTTTGGGACAAAGTTTGGAATTAGATGAAGTACAAGTAATTGGTGGAGCTGTAACAGGAAGAAGAACTCCTGTGCCAGTTACGCGAATTACGCCCAAAAAAATTCAGGAAGAATTGGGTTCACGCGATATTCCGATGTTGTTGAATGCCACACCGGGAGTTTATGCCACGCAACAAGGTGGAGGAGACGGAGATGCACGTATAACCGTACGTGGTTTTGATCAACGAAATGTCGGAGTGATGATTGACGGTGTGCCCGTAAATGATATGGAAAATGGAGCGGTTTATTGGTCCAATTGGTTTGGATTAGACGCGATCACTTCTAGCATTCAAGTACAACGTGGATTGGGAGCAACCAAATTAGCGATGCCGTCTGTTGGAGGAACAATCAACATCCTTACAGCGGGAGTTGGAAACCGAAAAGGAACAACGTTCAAGCAAGAATATGGAACGGGAAATATGCTTCGCTCGACCATTTCTTACAATTCTGGGATGCTCAAAAATGGTTTTGGTTTCACCTTGTCAGGATCTTATAAACAAGGTCAAGGATGGGTAGATGGAACGCCAAGTCAAGGTGCTTTCGTATATGCGAAAGTGCAAAAAAAATACAAATCTCATTTGATTTCGTTAAGCGCATTCATGGCACCACAACGGCATGGACAACGTTCATTCAATCAACGTATTCAGTATTGGGATTCAACAGATGCGCACGAAATTGGCGTTCCAATTGATCAAAATGCGATTTACAACCGTGGAATTCGTTATAACGAACATTGGGGATATGTCACAAATCATGAAAAAGACGGGACATTTAAATCTGGAGATAAACGCATTTTAAATGAGCGCTTGAATTATTACAACAAGCCACAAATTACCTTGAAAGATTTCTGGCAAGTCAATAAAAAATTATCGATTTCGAATTTAGCGTATGCTTCGATCGGACGTGGTGGTGGAACCAAATTATCAAACTACGGAGCTGCGGTTCGGGCTGCAGATGGAACAATTGATTGGGACAAAATTATTTACAACAATCAATATACTTCCTTTTTTGGGACGGTAACACCAAACATTGACCCATTGTATTCTTCTACAGAATTCAAAGCGAATCAAGTACTTACAGCTTCGGTAAACAACCACTTTTGGGTAGGGTATTTGGGACAGTTTAATTACCAAATGAACGACAAATGGAATTTCTCAGGAGGTATTGATTACCGAAATTACAAAGGCACGCACTACCGCGAAGTGAAAGATTTGTTGGGCGGAGGTTACATTTTGAATTTCTCTGACAAAAATTCAGCTTCTCCGATGAAACGTGAAGGGGATAAAATCGCAGACGATGATAAACCTTACGAACACCACAGAGATGGAAAAGTACAATGGACAGGTGCTTTCGGTCAAGCAGAATATACAAGTACGCGTTGGACTGCTTTTATCAACTTAACTACGGTTTACAACGGTTACAAAGGAATTGATTACTTTGAGAAAAAGACCTTGGATTTAGGAGATACGACGTTGAGAATCGGAGCAAACGATACGATTAACTACAATGGAAATCAATACACAGCAAACAGTGAAGGCGTTAAGGATTTCCAAACAGAATGGAAATGGATTCCTGGTGCGACCTTTAAAGCAGGTGCAAGTTTTGTGTTGACTGAAAAATCAAGCATTTTTGCGAATGTAGGATATTTGTCTCGTACGCCCATGTTTACCAATGTTGTTGACAATAACTTGAATAAGTTTTTTGGCGAAATCGAAAACGAAAAAATCGCTGCGTTGGAAGCAGGATATACGTTTGCGAGTAAATCCTTTGGAGTCAACATCAATGCGTATGCAACGAATTGGCAAAACAAACCGTTTACAAATGGTCTAGCAGTTCCAGATCCATTGGATCCAACGTCGACGATTCGAATCAATGTAAATGGTATGGATGCAATACATTATGGTGCCGAATTGGATTTAGCGTATCAGTACAACAAAAAATGGAGTGCTGAAGTGATGCTTTCGTATGGTGATTGGAGATGGAATTCGTCGCAAACCATCACATTGCCACAATACCAGAATCAAACCATTTCGTTTGATGCGAAAGGTGTGCATGTGGGGGATGCGCCACAATCAACATACAGTGGAGCGATTCGTTACGAGCCTTTCAAGAATTTCTACGTGAAAGCACAATACATGTACTTTGACCGCTATTATGCGCAGTTCAATCCGTTCATCTTGAATGGTGCAAATGCAGGTCGTGAGTCGTGGAAGATACCAGGATATGGGATGTTGAATCTATTTGCTGGTTACAAACTGAAAATGAAGAAACACGAATTATTGTTCAACGCAATGGTTCAAAATGCATTGAACTCACGTTTTATTGCGGATGCGACCTTGTCAAGCACCTATGGTCCTGGCTTCGACGCAGCTTCTGCTGGCGTGATGTATGGAAACGGTTTTCGATTCAATTGCTCTGTCGCAATTCAATTTTAATACAACAACAAATAAACAATTATGAAAAAAATTATTTACTCATTACTGCTTGTCGTCCTGACACAAATGACGGGGATTGCACAAGCAATTTTACCAACTTCGTGGAGTTTTTCTACGACGACATTGCCTACAGGTTGGTCAGAAACGGAAAGTGTTTTTTATACCGCTTCTGGAAATACACCACCTGCGAAGAAATTTGATTCTACAGGGGATAAAATGACCATTTATTTTGCAAGTAATGCAGGTGCTTTGACCTATTACCTTGCTGGAAACAGTTTTTCAGGTGGAACTTTTCTTGTTGAGGAATCAGCAGATGGTACAACTTGGACAACATTGCGTTCGCACACTGCACCACCAGCAGGAACTTACACATTGTACACCGATTTACCGAACAACTTAACGCGTTACATTCGTTTCAACTACGTAAATAAAGTAACAGGAAACGTTGGTCTTGACGATGTGAATATTGCCGCAGGAGCAGCAGGTCCAGCACAAGAAATCAATGTAAAACAAGGAACTACGACAATTGTAAACGGAGGAAACTTCGTAACATCTTCGCCAGTTTCCACAATGTCGCCGATCACATTCACTGTTGAAAACCAAGGTACGGTGGATGCATTGACGATTTCGAATGTGGCAATTACAGGGGCAAATGCAGCTGATTTCACAGTGGGTTCAGCGCCAACTTCGGTTGCTGCTACTTCAACAGGAAATCTTGTCATCAACTTCACACCAAGCGCTGCTGGAAACAGAAATGCAATCATCACGATCACAAACAACGACTCAGACGAAAATCCGTTTGTAATCAACGTATTGGGAATTGGTGGAAACTTGGCTACACAACCGACTGCGCAACCAACGAATATGCAATTTACAAACGTGAAAACGTACCGATTGACAGCAAGTTTTACACCAGCTACAGGAGTGGATGGTTACCTTGTTTTGAGAAAGAAAGGAAGTGCAATCACAGGAGTTCCTGCTGACGGAACGGTATACAAACGTGGTGACATCGTAGGAGACGCACAAGTGGTATTCAGTGGTACAGCAACTTCATTTACGCCAAACAACATCATTGCTGCTACAGGATATTACTTCGCTGTTTATGCATACAACGGTCCAGGGACGTTTAGAAATTATCTCGAAACAGCACCGTTGACAGGAAATGTAACAACACCTGCATCGATGATGCCAGCAGGGTACTACAACGGAATCAATACAGCAAGTCCAAATTTTGTAACGGATTTACACAACTTAGTGAATCCACACATCGAGCAATTCTACAGTAACTACGCAACGCGCGTTGTTGCACTTTTTGCAGCGCGAGACACGACGGATGATCGTCGCGTTGTGACGTGTGTTTACAGTGGTGAAAACAAAATTTATACAGAACCATTTGATTTTACAACAGCAGGTTTTAGTCGTGAGCACACGTATTGCCACAGTTGGATGCCAACAAATCCAGCTCAATCTTTGCCAGAATATAACGATTACCACCATTTATTTCCAACTAATCAAAACAGTGCAAATGGAGTTCGAAGCAACTATCCTTTAGGAAAAGTAGTGACGGTTTCTTCAACGTATTTGGGTGCAAAATTTGGATTGGATGCCAACGGTAAAATGGTGTACGAACCACGTGACGAGCACAAAGGAGACGCTGCAAGAGCGATGATGTACGAAGCAATTTGTTACAACGGAGTAAGTGGTAACAACTGGAAATTTCCATCCATGATCAGCAGTTCAATTCCTTACGGACAAGATCAATACATTTTGAAACAATGGGCGTTGACAGATTTACCAAGCAACTGGGAAATTTCAAGAAATGACTTCATTGATTCATTGCAAGACAACCGTAATCCATTCATCGACAATCCAGAGTACATTTGCTACGTAAACTTTTCAAACATGACGTATGAATCAAACGGATGTTTGGCAGATTTGGAAGAGCAATTAGCAGCTGCTTTCGTGATGTATCCAAATCCAGCGAAAAAAGAATTGTTTTTGCACGTGGATGCAACAACGATCTTAGACTTTACAATTTTAGATATGCAAGGTCGAATCGTCCGTACTGAAAAAGTAAATGGATTATCCGTTGTAAAATTGAATACAGAGTCAATTCAAGCGGGACCGTATGTCGTGAAAGTGACAACTCCGTACGGAGCGGTACAACAAACATTGATTATTGAATAATGAAACGCATTTTTGTTTTATGCATCATCGGAGCAGGTCTAACGGCCTGCTCTTTTGGTAAACAAACATTTGTTTCGAGTCGGCTCATTCCACTCAACGGACAAGTCAGCAATTCGCGTTCGGTTGATTCGATTGTAACTCCGTACAAAACGGAATTAGATCAACAGATGAATCGCGTAGTTACACTAGCACCAACTGATTTTATCAATCAGCGTCCGTCTGGTAATTTAGGAAATTTGGTTGCCGATGTGGTGTTGTCGCGCGGGAAGCAACACGCAGGTGGTTTGCCGGTCGTTTGCTTGATTAATTTTGGAGGCTTGCGAGCACCGATTAGCAAGGGGAATGTTACCTTGGGAGATTTGTTTAAAGTAATGCCGTTTGATAACCAATTGGTCGTGGTCAAAATGCCAGCCCATGCAATGGATGACATTGTTGCATATCTTCGAAAATCAGGTGGAGAGCCAATTGCAGGATTTTCCGTGCGTGGCAACGAAGTCGTAGATGCAAATGGAAAGCCTTGGGGAAAAACCGACTTTTGGGTTGTAACGTCCGATTATTTGATGAATGGAGGAGATAAAATGGTATTTTTTGAAAAAAAAATCGAAGTGGTTCAAACCGGAGAATTGTTTCGCGATGTGTTGATTCAATTTGCTGAGTCAACTCCCGTTTTGTCTAGTAATACGGAAATGCGAATTGTAATTAATCCATAAGATGGAAAGAAGAGATTTTATTCAACAATCAAGTTGGGCACTCGGTGGCTTGGTATTGGCACCACAGTTGTCGGTGTCACCCAAGTTGGAAAGAACGACGAAAATTACCATTCTTCACACCAATGATACGCATTCGACGATTGAAGCTTTTCCTGAATCTCATGCCAAGTATCCCAACCTTGGCGGCGTTTCGCGGAGGCACCAATTGATTCAGCAAATTCGCAGTGAGGAAGAACACGTATTGCTTTTAGATGCAGGCGATATCTTTCAGGGAACACCTTATTTCAACCGATTTGGTGGTGTATTGGAATTGAAATTGATGTCTCATCTCGGCTACGATGCCGCTACGATGGGAAATCACGATTTTGATGGAGGCATGGACGGTTTTTTAAAAGCAAACGCACACGCCAACTTTCCGTTTATTTGTTCCAACTACGATTTTTCGGCGACCGTGTTGGACGGTGTCACTAAACCGTATCACATTTTTTCCAAAGGAAAAGTGAAAATAGGCGTGTTTGGATTAGGGGTTGAATTGAAAGGATTGGTGCCGGATGTTCATTACAAAGAAACACGCTATTTAGATCCTATCGAAACGGCGCAAGAGATGGTGAGACAACTGCAAGCAGAAAAAGTGGATTTGATTATTTGCCTTTCGCATTTGGGTTATGAATATACGTCCGACCGCATTTCCGATCGAAAATTGGCACAATCAACCGCAGGAATTGATCTGATTATTGGTGGACACACACATACTTTTTTGGAAAAACCAACTGTGGAACAAAATTTGTTGGGAAATCCTACGTTAGTGAATCAAGTCGGTTGGGGAGGAATACAATTAGGACGGATTGATTTTTATGTTGGAAAACATGCCAAATCTAATTCAGAGTTAATTATTATTGAGTAACTTGCCAACGTGTTTCGATTTTTTATCGTTTAAATTAAAATTCTTACACCATGAAAAAAATAGTTTTTTTGCTTTTTACTTGTACGAGTTTGATGAGTTTTGCTCAAGAAGATCGTCAAGTTGTAATTGTGCAACGAGAGAGATATAAACAAAAACGTTCTCCAGAAGACAATATGCCGCGTCGATTGGTCGATTTAGATAATGTATTCAAGTTTGATCCGTTTCGCATGATGATTGGAGAAATCAATTTCTCTTACGAGCGCGTGATTGATCAACAGTCGTCGTTTGAAATTGAATTGGGTCCAACGATCTCTAATTTGGGATCCAATCGTTTTGGATTCGATCCAGTTTTTGGTCAGTACTCGGTAACTTCTGCGGTAGGGGTTTTTAGTTCAGTTGCGTTCCGATTTTATCCCTTGGATGGAAGACCGGCGTTGAATCAATTTTACGTTTCGCCGAAATTCAAGTATAGACGTTACAACGAATGGACAGTACCAGGACCAACGAGTTTATTGGACGACAAAAAAGGATTTTCAAACGAGTCCATTTTTACATTCAATTTTGGTTATCAGCAATGGCTAGCGTCTCGTTTTTCGTTGGATTATTATTTTGGAGTTGGAATTGCTTCGCGCAATGCAACACGTTACCAAGTGTCGTCTGAATACATCGATCCAAATTGGGTAGAGACGTGGAAATCGAACTCTTCGAGAGACAGTCGATTTATTGCTACGATTGGTATCAAAGTAGGAATCGGAAAATAGTTGAATCGAAATAAATGAAGGTGAAAGGTGGTCGAAAGGTCACCTTTTTTGTGTTGGAATGCTTAGTGTTGGTAAACTTTTGTTACTTTCAGCTGTTGAAACGACACATATTTTTGGGCATGTTACAATCACGTAGACAACTTGTTTTTATCGTATTCGCAGGTGTTTTTATCACGAGCGCCATCGTGGCGGAGTTGATTTCTGCAAAATCAGTAACAACTCCTTTGTTTCCAATTATTGCGGGTATCATTCCTTGGCCAATCGTTTTTTTATTGACCGATGTAATGAATGAGTATTTTGGGAAGGAAACCGTCAAGCGTTTGAGTTATATCACGGCAGGGTTAATTGCTTTTTGCTTCTTGTTGGTATTTCTTGCTGTCGAAATGCCAACCGACAACACTTCTTATTTGAGTGACGCCGAGTTTCGAAAAGCATTTGGCGGAAGTCTGCCCATTATGATTGGGAGCGTCACCGCATTTTTGGTTTCTCAGTTGATTGACGTTAAGCTATTTGGAATTTTTAGTCGATTAACGCATGGAAAAATGATCTGGTTGCGAAGCACTGGCTCAACGGTGATATCTCAATTGGTGGATGGATTTATTGTGCTTTTTATCGGATTTTGGCTCCCTGGAGCATATTCATTTTCCGAAATTCTCGTACTTTGGATCTCGGGCTACACGGTTAAATTGATGATCGCTGTGCTGCTCACGCCGCTCGTTTATTTGATGCATTCGCTCACGAAAATGGTGCTTCGAAACGAGGAAACTTAATTTTATCAAGTTGATTTTCGAACAAACACGAACTACAAAAATGAACAACACACGAATTTTTAAAATGGCTTTTGCAAGCGTTTATCCACATTACGTGACAAAAGCTGAAAATAAAGGAAAAACCAAGGCTGAAGTGGATGAAATTATTTGTTGGTTGACCGGTTTTACTCCAAGCGAATTGCAGCAGGAAATCGATTCGAATACAGATTTTGAAACGTTTTTTGCAAAAGCGAAGCTGCATCCAAATGCTCATTTAATCAAAGGAGTCATTTGCGGATATCGTATCGAGGAAATCGAAGACGAATTGATGCGGAAAATTCGTTACATGGACAAGTTGATCGATGAATTAGCCAAAGGCAAATCGATGGATAAAATTTTGCGAACGTAAGCTGCGGGATACGTTGGTCGTGTATCAAAGCACCTGCTAATTCAACATGTAATTCATTCATAATGAGTTGTGAGTTGGGAAGTTAAAAAAAACAGTGTTTTTTGTACGTTTGCAGATAGGATACATGGTAGTCAGCAAATAGAACAGGTGTTGGAAATCTTAAAACCGAAATTTTTGACAAGGTGTATCAGAATATCTTTTATTTTTGGTGAAGGAATCAACTCGCAAACAACCAACACATCATCCATTGAAAATCAACACCACGTACTTCAAGCTCAAGGAACGGCGCATTTATGGTAGTTCTCGAGTTGGCGTGCGCAACGGCGATTTGGATGTGTTGCCTTTGCCCGACAAAACCGTTATTTTCCCATACAGCAATGTGATTTCTGAAATGCGTGCGGATATTCGCGTAGCGCAGGATTATTCGCCGTTTGGAGTGACATTGGATGGTAGGGATTTTGTGGTGAGTGAGGGGTATCGTTATG
>SSGT01000002.1 GCA_008017065.1 Crocinitomicaceae bacterium | reverse complement strand
GACGGAACGTGGATTGAATTTGTAGAAACGCACAAAGTTCCAATTTTGAAAAAATTGGGATGGTATATCAATTTAAAAAACAGAGATCCACGGAAGCATTTACCAAAATGGATGCTAAAATCCATGAAATTTAACCGTTTCAAAGGGTAATCATTGAGTTAGCGGTATCAAATCTGTAGCGAAATGTTATTTTTCGTGTCAACATTTTTGTATCTTTGGAAATCGTATTAAAAGCGGAAGTTTGTTTAGTTCCGCTTTTCAAATAAACATACTGGAAAATGAAATTAAAATCCCTCGTACTCTCTTTCGCTGCATTGACAAGTTTGCTTTTTACCTCGTGTAAAGAGGACATTGACTTGATTGGCGATGCTGAAGAAACTGCGGTTGTTTACAGCTTACTAAACCAAGCTGATTCTGTGCATTTTGTAAAAATAAACCGTGCATTTTTGAGCAACACCAATTCCTTGATTACTGCTCAAATTGCAGATTCAAATTACTTTCAAAATGTAGTTGCTACTGTCAAAGAAGTGGTAAACGGGAACGTGACGCGTACTTGGATTTTGGAGGATACCTTGGTTGAAAACAAAGAGCCAGGTGCTTTTTTCGCGCCGGAGCAAAAATTGTACTATTTCAAAACGTCACCAACGCAACCGTTGTTGGCAAATGCAAATACCGTTTATGATTTAGAAATCAACATCAACAATGGAGAATTCTTGGTAACTGGAAGTACGCCGTTGGTTAGAGGTGTTGGAATTACTTCTCCCGGTCCGAGTAATCCTTACGCGTTTGCAACCAATAATGTGCAAACGATTGGTTACTCTTCTCCGATGATTACCGTTTCGAAAGGTGAAGCAGAAATCATGAATCTTTCATTGAAAGTATCTTTTGATGAATACATTGGAAGTAGTTTCACGACCAAATCGTTCATTTGGAAAGTAGACGAAATCGAATCGATTGAATCCAATTCGGTAAAGTTTTTCATGAATGGACAAACGTTTTACACTTTGATCAAAGACAATGCAACAAATAATCCGGCGATTACAAAGCGTCAAATCAATAACCTGGAGTTGATTGTTACAGCAGGGTCAAACGACTTAAAAAGTTACATCACGATCAACAAGCCATCGTCTTCGCTGGCGCAAAACAAACCCACATTCACGAATCTTTCCGCGTCAAATGGCAGAAAAACAGTAGGGATTTTTTCTGGCAGATCTACTGTAAAACGCATCAAATTGGACTGGGTGCCAAGCGGAAGTTCCAACAACATTGGTGCGATCGATCAAAATTCAATGAAAGAATTGGCACAAGGTACAATCACAGGTTCATTGTTGTTTTGTACGAGCAATCCAAATTACAACCCGAACGGTTCGAATCCCCAACCATTTTTTTGTAATTAATCAAAAACTATATTCAATGATCGGAAATCCACTTTTAGACGAAGTGGATTTTTTGGTTAAAAAAGAAAGTACATCGAAGCACTCTGATTATCTTTAACCCATGTCTGAAAGAAAAACGCTTTTTGCGGATATCATCATCCCAATTCCGGTAAAAAATGAATTCACGTACCGCGTTCCATTCGAGATGAATGAACTGATTAAGGCGGGTATGCGTGTGGTCGTTCCATTCGGAAAAGGGAAATTATATACCGGAATTGTCAGCTCGGTGCATGAACAAATCCCAAAGGACTACCAAGCGAAATTTATCGAATATTTGCTGGACGAATACCCAATTATCACGGGCAAACAATACCAATTTTGGAAATGGATTGCAAGTTACTACATGGCACCGATCGGCGATGTGATGAATGCAGCCTTGCCAGCAAATTTCAAGTTGGCTTCCGAAACAAAAATCACCTTGCATCCAGAATTTGAATTGAATGCTTCCGTTCAAAACGAGCGCTTTTTGCAAATACTTGATGCGTTGGAAGTGCAAGAAACGTTAGACCTCAAAGAAATTTCCGAAATTGTTGGGATCAAAACCATTCAACCAATCATCAAACAAATGATTGATCTTCGGATGGTTATCTCATTGGAGGAATTGAGCTACAAATATGTTCCTAAAACCGCGATTTTTTATTTCTTTGAAGAAACGTATCAACAAGAATCGGCACTTAACGAATTGCTCGAATCGTTTGAACAACAAAAAAACAAAGAAAAACAAGTACAAGCATTGCTTACGATGTTGCAGGTTGGTGATTTCAAAAATGGATATTCCTCCCCCGTTCTTCGAAAAAGTTTGGAGGAAAAAGACGTTTCATTATCCGCTTTACAAACGCTCGAAAAAAATGGCATTTTGCGTTCGGAGCGCTTACAAATCGATCGAATTGGAGCTCAAGACAGCGCATTGCAAAATAAAAAAACACTTTCTGAATCGCAACAAACAGCGTTGCAGGAAATCCAAAATTCATTTCAATCAAATCCGGTCTGCTTGCTACATGGCGTTACCGGCTCAGGAAAAACGGAAATCTATGTCGAACTGATTGAAGAACAACTCCACTTGGGAAAGCAAGTGTTGTTTCTCTTGCCTGAAATCGCACTCACAACGCAATTGATTCAACGCTTATCGGCGTATTTTGGTGATAAAATTGGTGTCTACCATTCCAAATTTAACCAAAATGAACGGGTTGAAATATGGAATCACGTACTGCACAATCATCCAGACAGGTACCGAATCGTATTGGGAGCGCGTTCGTCACTCTTTTTACCATTTCAAAATTTGGGATTAGTCATTGTGGACGAAGAACACGAATCTTCGTTCAAACAGTACGATCCTTCTCCGCGATACAATGCACGCGATGCGTCAATTGTACTGGCTAACTCGTTTCAAGCAAAGGTTTTACTAGGTTCTGCTACCCCAGCCATCGAAACCTATTACCATGCAAAAAATGGAAAATACGGCTTGGTTGAACTCAAAGAACGGCACGGAGGATTGGCCTTGCCTGAAATCTTTTGTGCAGATATCAAAAAGGAACGCAAGGAAAAAACAATGCATTCGCATATTTCGTCATTTCTGCTGAAATACATGGAATCAGCGTTGGAAAAAAACGAACAAATCATTCTGTTCCAAAACCGCCGCGGTTACACCCCGATTTGGACTTGTGAAATCTGCAATTGGTCGCCGAAATGCAAAAGTTGCGATGTTTCATTGACCTACCACAAGCACACCAACTCGTTGAAATGTCATTACTGTGGCTATTCGAGTGCCCCGATCGGAACGTGTGGCAACTGTGGAAGTAATCGCCTAAAAATGCTTGGATTTGGAACTGAAAAAATTGAAGACGAGCTCTCAATCATGTTTCCGAATAAAACGGTTGCTCGACTAGATTTAGATACGACACGCAGCAAAAACGCCTATCAAAACATCATTTCAGATTTTGAAAATCGAAAAATCGATATACTCGTTGGTACGCAAATGGTCACCAAAGGATTGGATTTTGATCACGTCAGTTTAGTTGGGATTTTAGATGCCGACATGCTACTCAATCGCCCTGATTTTAGAGCGTTTGAGCGGAGCTATCAGCTGATGTCACAAGTAGCAGGAAGAGCAGGAAGAAAATCGAAACGAGGAACAGTTGTCATTCAAACGGGACAGCCCGAACATTGGATCATCCAAAAAGTGATGCAACACGACTACGAAACATTTTATGAAAACGAAATCATTGAGCGGCGCAATTTCTTTTATCCTCCGTTTTACAAGTTGATTTACTTTACGCTGAAGCACAAAGAGATTCAAATCTTGGATACAGCGGCAAACGCGTTTTCGTTGGATTTGCGAGACGTGTTTAAAGAGCGTGTCTTGGGACCTGAATATCCTGCAATTAATCGGATCAACAATCTGTATATCAAACAGGTTGTACTGAAAGTGGAACGTGAAGCATCAAACGCAAAAGTGAAAAATAAAATCGATGAACTTGTAGATAAATTCTATAGTTCACCGATCCATAAATCAGTGCGCCTGACGATCGATGTAGACCCAAGTTAAGCCTGCGTCCGTTTATTATCCCAAGTAGGATTTTAACATTCTACTCCGCGGGGTATGTTTCAAGCGACGGATCGCTTTTTCTTTGATTTGGCGCACGCGTTCTCTTGTCAAGTCAAACTGCTCTCCAATCTCCTCCAATGTAAGCGGGTAACGTCCATTTAATCCGTAATACAAACGCACCACTTCGCCTTCTCTGAGCGTGAGTGTCGACAACGAACGTTCGATGTCTTTTCGCAACGAATCCGTCACCAATTCCTTTTCAGGACTATTCATGTAAGTGTTTGGAAGGACATCGTACATACTCGACGACGATTCATCGTTTTCTGACAACGGTGCATCCATCGAAATATGTCGCCCGGAATTCGAGAGCGATTGCCTTACTTCCTCTGCAGAAACATCTAAAAACTCCCCCAATTCTTCTGCTGATGGCGGGCGTTCTAATTTTTGTTCCAACTCAGAATATGCTTTACTAATTTTATTGATTGTCCCTATTTTGTTGAGAGGCAACCGCACAATACGAGCTTGCTCGGCTAATGCTTGTAAAATCGATTGGCGAATCCACCAAACAGCGTAGGAAATAAATTTAAATCCCCGCGTTTCATCAAAACGTTCCGCAGCCTTGATCAGCCCCAAGTTTCCTTCGTTGATCAAATCAGGCAACGTAAGCCCTTGATTTTGATATTGCTTGGAAACCGAAACCACAAAGCGTAAGTTAGCTTTCGTCAAGCGCTCAAGTGCACGACGATCTCCATTGCGAATGCGTTTTGCCAATTCCACTTCTTCGTCTGCAGAAATCAACTCTTCTTTCCCAATTTCTTGCAAGTATTTATCCAACGAAGCAGTTTCGCGATTGGTAACTTGTTTTGTTATTTTTAGTTGTCTCATAGCATTGAATTTAATGGGTGAATATGCGTAACTAAAATTCTTTATTTACTATACGTATAAATCTACTGAATAGTTGTAAAAAAACAACACAAACTGTGTTAAAATGAATAAATTAGATTTACATTGTATCATTTACACTCTATGAATGAAGATTTCTAAAATCGTTACGAATTCACGAAAGATTTTAGCGCTTTTTCACAGTCTAAATTCCTATTTTTAGGATTTCACATCAAAAACCTACACGAGATTTTTTGAACTCAACATTTAAGAATTATCTTTGTTTAAATTTTTTAAATAATTGAAAATGACAATTGATATTAACAGTGTAGTTTCTTTGAATTACAAACTCTCCAATCACCAAACGGGAGAAAAAATTGAAGAGACAACGACCGACAATCCAATGGTTTTCCTTTATGGAGTGGGATCGTTGATGCCAGAATTTGAAGACAATCTACACGGGAAAAAATCCGGTGATACGTTTGAATTTTCAATTCTTGCCGACAATGCCTACGGACAACACAGCGAAGATAATATTGTGATGATTCCATTGCACGTTTTCCAAGATGAATCGGGTAACGTGAACGAAAACGAGATCCGTGTTGGTGCGGTCGTTCCGATGTCTGACAACGAAGGAAACCACATGCGTGGACAAATTCGGGAAATGACCTCTGAATTTGTAAAAATGGATTTCAACCACCCATTGGCTGGACAAGACTTACATTTTACAGGAGAAATCTTAGCCATTCGTCCGGCAACGGAAGATGAGTTGGCACACGGTCATGTACACGGACCAGGTGGACACCACCATTAATCAAAGTAGATCCAAGTTTTTAAAATCGGTTTCAATCCTGAGACCGATTTCTCTTTATTAAAACCCGTTGAATACACGCGATGAAGCACACATTTTCTGCACAAAATCCAACCCAACAGTATATTTCAATTCAATTTGAATTCGATTGCAATTCAGAAACGACGCTCGTCCAACTTGCAAGTTGGAGACCCGGTAGGTATGAATTGGGGAATTTTGCAAAAAATGTGAAAGGATTCAAGGTTTTCAACGAAGCTGGAAAAATTCTTGACGTTGAGAAAGTCACTAAAGATTGCTGGCAAATAGACACCACCAATAGCAACTCTGTCAAGATTTTGTACCAATACTATGCAACGGATTTGAACGCAGGATCAACGTACCTCTCGAAAGATCAACTCTACGTAAATCCCGTCAATTGTTGCTTGTACGTTGTGGGACAAGAGCACCAACCAATTGAAGTGCAACTCGAAATTCCAGAAACGTTCGAAATAGCCGCACCACTTCCTCGGGAGGGAAATCGCTTGTTTGCGAAAAACTACGACGAGTTGGCTGATTCACCGTTCATTTGTTCGGCGCAGTTACAACACAACGCGTATGTAGTTGAAAATGTGAAATTCAACATTTGGTTCAACGGCGAAGTAAAGGTAAATTGGGAAAAACTAATCTCAGATTTCACCCAATTTACAACCAAACAAATAAAAACATTCACGGAGTTTCCCGTAGAAGAATACCACTTTTTCTTTCAAATTGTACCATACCGAGCGTATCATGGGGTCGAACATCTCAATTCAACGGTCATTTTACTCGGTCCAAGTTATGATATTTTTGAAGGTGCGTATGCGGATTTATTGGGGGTCAGTTCCCACGAATTATACCACGCTTGGAATGTGAAAGCCATCCGACCAATCGAAATGTTTCCGTACGATTTTACAAAAGAAAATTATTCAAAACTTGGCTATTTGTGTGAGGGTGTAACCACCTACATGGGAGATTTACATTTGTATAAAAGTGGCGTATTTAGTTTTTCGGATTACAAGCGTGAACTTGCCACACAGTTGCAAAAACACTTCGATAATTTCGGAAGATTTCAATACAGCGTTGCAGAATCTTCGTTTGACACATGGCTCGATGGTTATGCTCCAGGTGCGCCGAATCGGAAAGTTTCTATCTACACCGAAGGATGTTTGTTGGCTTTTGTGACGGATATTTTCATCGCTGAACATTCGAAAGATCGTTGTCATTTGGACGACGTCATGCGTTGTTTGTATTTCGATTTCTATTTGAAAGGCAAAGGCATTTCGGAAGCAGACTACCAAAACACGATTGCTCAATTTGCGGGCCGTCGAATGGATGAAATTTTCGCTGATTTCTTTTATGGTACCAAAAATTTCGAATCGTTGTTGACCAAAGCATTTGATTATTTAGGACTCGAAATCACGCATAAGCCCGTTGCTAGCTACAGTGCTGCCAAATTAGGCTTTAAATCGATCCCACAAGGTCCCAACTTTGTGGCAAAAGCAATCTATCCCGGAAGTCCAGCGGAACTTGGAGGGATGATGTTGGAAGATGAAATTATAGCCGTCAATTCGTACGCTACGAATGGCGACATGGATCGTTGGTTAACGTATTTTGATAACGATATCAAAACGCTAACGATTTCCAGAAAAGGACGGCTAATGGAACTTTCACTTCCGGAAGTGAATCGCTTCTTTTACGTCGAATATGGCATTCAAGAATTGGAAAAGCCAAACACTGCGCAGCGCCAAGCATTCGATAGCTGGTCGAAATAACTGCACACGCAAAAACTCATTTTCTTTGCACGCACGATAACATTAGCGTTCTTTTACTTGAATCGTTGTCGTGTGAGAATACGCGCACGTAGTGGCCAAATCTACACACCGAAACGACATTCCCGACACGGTTCTAAATCACGCGTTCAACACATGTATACTCCATAAAAAAAGCCTCCCGAATTGGGAAGCTTTCACGAGTTGTATTTACTTCAGACCTAGAACTTGAAGCTCATTCCTAAACTTGGAAGCGCTGGGAACTGATAAATTTTCTGATTGGTAACCCGATTCACGTAAAAGATATTTTTTCGATCGTATAGATTTGTAACACTTGCTACAATTTCTAAAATAGACTTGTTTTTGAATGTGAAATTTTTCTTCACCGTAACATCCAAACGGTGATACGTTGGAAGTCGTCTGGAGTTGAATTCACCCAACAAAACAGTCACTTGATCTGAATTTGACGTTGTGATATCGGTCGTTACTCCATTCTGGAACGTTTCGTTTTGGAAGTAACCACCGGTAGGTGTAAACGGCAATCCAGAACCAAAGTTCCAACGGATGTTCAATTCCAACGATTTCTTTTTACCAAACGTGTAACTCGATACCACGTTCACATTGTGTCTGCGGTCAAAAACAGGTGCATATTCTTGGAATCCATCCCAACGTGTTGATTTTCCGTACGAATAGACGGTCCACAAAAACAAGCGATCACGTGAGTACTTCAACAAAGCGTCGACTCCGTATGATTTTCCAGATTCGATAATAAAATCCTTTTTGAAAACGTCGTCAATGTCTGAAAACTGCGCGACATCATCGTACAACTTGTTTTGATTGATGTTACTCAATTGGTTGAAAAATTTGTAATAACCTTCCAAATTGAAACTCAAATGCTTGTTCAAATCCCACTCATAACCAACAATTGCATGCCATGCATATTGCAAGCCATTTTTGACATCTTTCACTTTTCCGTCTTGTGTGACAAACGTTTTTTGCAACGCAGCTTGAGAAGGTGATGATAACAAACCGTTGAATAAATTCACGACGTCTTTATCCGATGAAGCCGATGTGAAGTTTTGTGAATAACGACCTCCAGACAATTTCAAACGCATATTTTCATTGACGTTATATTTCAATCCCAAACGTGGCTCAGGAGAAATGACAGAACGAGACGCGTATGCTTGTGCTCTAAATCCTGGTTGAATTACCCAACGACCACGAATGATTCGGTAGTTGATGTAACTTCCTACTTCGAACGTAAAATTTTCATCCGAGATTTTACGAGCCGCTTCATTGTACGTCACGTATTCCGTTCTAAATCCGTTGATGTTTACACCGATATCGACTTGTCCTTCGTTTTTTTGGAAGAACGTAAAATCGAATCCTAAATCTGCTCCACCAATCGAACTTGTTCGTTCGGGAAGACCTTGTTCCAAGAAACTTAATGAATAATTCGATGCATTCAAATGTCCACGAATAAAAACAGACGAACCCGCAGGAATCAGCACGAAATTAGCACCTCCACCCGCTTGCGACCACGCCAAATCTGCTACATCGGT
>SSGT01000014.1 GCA_008017065.1 Crocinitomicaceae bacterium | reverse complement strand
CGCCACTAGCGATTCAATCCGTGACAACTTCAGACGTTTCTTGTTTCGGCCTTTCCGATGGCGAAATCGCAGTTACTGCAAGTGGAACGAACTTAAGTTATTCGTTGGATGGAACCAACTGGCAATCGTCGAACCAATTTTTGAATTTAAGTGCCAACAATTACACCGTTTATGTTCGATCACAAGAAGGATGTATTTTGACTTCTGCCAATGCTTCTGTTACTCAACCAACTCAACTCACCGTTCAAACAACCGCTTCGCCCCTCACTTCGTGTATTTCTGCAAATGGAAGTGTAACAGCCAATGTATCGGGTGGAACTTCTGGATACACGTATAGTTGGACACCAAACGTCGGTTCAGGAGCAACAATTTCCAACCTAACCGCAGGAAATTATGCCTTGCAAGTAACGGATCAACATGGATGTCAAGCAAATGCTAACGCAACTGTTTCCGCCAACAATTCACCTCAATTGACCGTCGCTTCCAGTAATAATGTAACGTGTACTGGTTTAAATAATGGAAGCGCAACACTTCAAACAACCGGAGGAACAACGCCTTATACATACAATTGGGTTCCTGCGAATATCGGAAATACCGCTAATCCGACCAACTTAGCACCGGGAAATTACACAGCAACAGTTACCGATGCAGGAAGTTGTACTTCGACTGTAAGTTTTAGCATCACTGCTCCGGCTCCATTGGTGGTTACAGAAACAATCACAACACCACCGTGTGGATCTTCAACCGGCTCAATTTCACTCGCGGTTTCTGGAGGAAATGGAACGTATACGTATTCCTGGAATCCTTCAACAATTTCTGGAAATGCGGCGAATAATTTATCGGGTGGCGATTATTCCGTGACTGTAACCGATGGTAACGGCTGCTTTGTAACCGAGAATTATGCAATTACACCCAGCGGAAATTTGGGGTTAGCTGTTTCACCAACGAGCTTTTCATTCAATGTTGGAGATACGTTTTCACTTGCCGCTTCGACGGTAGTGACCAACGGCGTCGTGATTTCATGGGCACCCAACCAAACTTTATCGTGTGACGACTGCAACACGCCCCTCGCCTTTCCAACTTCGGATCAAACGTATGTTGTATACGCCACAAGTCCAGACGGATGTGTTGATTCGATTGTTGTGCAAGCGTCGGTAATTATACCTTGTACGGAAATTTTTGTTCCGACTATTTTTTCTCCAAACGGCGATGGAAACAACGATGTAATTGGTGTCTTTGGAAATTGTATTCAGGAACTTGACTTTGTGATTTTCAATCGTTGGGGGCAGGTTGTTTTTCAAACGACTACCCAAGGCGAAACTTGGGACGGCTATTTACAAGGGAAAATGGCGATTAACGATACGTATGTTTACCGACTGAGTATAGTCGATCCAACGGGTAAGAAGATCAATTCTAGTGGGAATATCACATTGATTCGCTAACGCTAAAAAGCAGCTAAACACATTGCCTGCATACCTATCAGCAGGGCTTCTGAATCGATATCAAATTTTGGATGATGCACTCCAAACGTAATACCTTTCTGTTCGTTGCGAACACCTAAACGAAAAAAGCAAACAGGTACACGTTGTGAGTAAAAGGCAAAATCTTCGGCTGTTAATCGGATTGGAAGTGCTTCGACGTGTTCTTTACCAAAAAAATCAATGGCTTTTTGTCTCAATTCCGCAGTGGTTGCTGGATCGTTTTCTAAAAATGGATATCCTTTGCTGATTTCTACATCCACAGAACCGCCAAACGAAGCAGCGATTAATTCGGCCTGCTTTTGAATCAATTCCAAGGCAGTGGCGCGCCAAGGCTCATCCATGGTGCGGAAAGTACCTTGCAATTTTACAGTGGATGGAATAACGTTGGTTGCTCCCAATCCTTCAAATACACCAAACGAAAGGACGCATGGAATTTTGGGGTCACAACTTCTGCTTACAATTTGTTGTAGTGAAGTGACAAGGTGTGCACCAATCAAAATTGGGTCAACGCACTGATGTGGCATCGCTCCGTGTCCGCCTTTCCCGTGGATCGTCATGTAAATTTCGTCGCACGAAGCCATGTAAAGTCCTTCTCGAAACCCTACATTGCCAACTTCCATTTCTGGAAAAACGTGCAACCCAAACATGGATTTTACGGGTGGATTTTGAAGCACGCCCGCTTCGATCATCAACGATGCCCCTCCCGGATTCTTCTCTTCTCCCGGTTGAAAAATCAACTTAACCGGAGCTGGAAGCTCGTTTCTCAAGGAATAAAGAATTTCTGCCGTTCCGAGCAAAATACTTGTATGCACATCGTGCCCACACGCATGCATGACACCCGGATTTTTCGATGCGTAATCTACTTCATTTTCCTCTTGAATCGGCAATGCATCTAGATCAGCACGTAAGCCAACACACGATTGATTTTCTGCGTGATGATCGCCACGTATGATCGCCACAACACCTGTTCCTGCGATTCCTTTTTCAAATTCAATGCCGAGTACCGAAAGTTGTTGCGCAACGAAATCAGCAGTTTTAAATTCCTCGTACGAAAGTTCAGGATGCTGATGTAAATGAACACGGTATGCTTCGACCTTCGAAAAGAGAGCAGCTGCGTGCTTTTTTATATTGACCTTCACTGATTCGTTTAACATACCGCATCAAAGAAAAAGCGTAGCGCTTTATTTGTTTCCAATAACCAAAATAATACCCTCGAGTTTGTCTTCTCCGGCAGCTACTTCGTACTCGATTACCAAATTTTTCAAGCGATCCGCGTTCGGAACCTTTTTGCGGTAGGTCGCATTCAAATCCGATGAATTAAAAACGACATTCTTGCCTTGGATTGCTTTTTGTTCATACACCAACGTGCGACTATCTTCATCTGAAAAATCAAAAACGCGCAAATTAATAATTCCCGCGCACGCCTTTCCGCTCAATGCAAAATGGTATTCTGAATCCATCACCAAGTAGACTTCGACACTTTTCTTTTGTGTCTTCTTTTTGCGTGTAAAATAGGTCGTTCGGGAGCCTTCATAGCGCGCAGGTTTGATCAAGTCTTTACACTCTTTCTTGTAAAGCGCTAATTGTGCATCGAGATCTGATTTGGCGTCCGTTTTCACAAAACCGAAACTTACAACAGACAACAAAAAAATGGCAATGTATTTATAAATCTTCATCTACTGCTAGTTTATTGATACAATATTCGTTCTTACTTTCACAACTTCTGTTAGCAACACTTTCAGCTCGTCTTGCGAGATCAATACAGCTTTCAGATTTGGATTCTTGGGCTTGTTTTTAACGCTCTCAAATGCTTCGTAGGTTGTCAAAATTTTAGTCAATCCAGCAATAATTTCTTTCAATTCTGGGGTTGGATCTGGATACGATTCCAAGCCTCGAATCATGTTTTTCACAAGATACATCTGATCGGTCAAAACGCCGGTTACCTTTTCGTTTGGATACTTGATCGCATTTCCAACCCCAAGGTACATTCCTTCGATCCACGCTCCCGCAAATTGTACCGTTGCAATGTGACGCAATTCGTTGTCTTGCAAGTACATTTCCGATCTTTCCTGTAAATCGTAAATAAATCCTTCTAAATCTTCTCGCTTTTCCAAACTTTGGTCAAAACGATCCAACAGTGCCTGATCTTGAAATACAGAACCTAAACCCACCTCGTTGGAAAGTTCTTGAATGACTTTCAAATATTCACGTGCTTCTTGGTTCTTATTATTGAGTGAACAATACGCTAAATCCGTCGAATAAATCCCCATGTTCAATAATCGTTTGATTTTCAACTCATAGTTCTTACTGTTTTCTACCGGATTCGTTTTTCCTTTGGCATAAACCAATCCCGCGTTTTTAAACGACTTGGCAATCGATAAAAACGGAGGTAGCACAAAATCCTCGTCGGCAGACTCATACATAGAATCGATCTCAGTCACTTGTTGCGTTTTCAATTTCTCTGCTGGTTCGTTTTGACTACACGAAAACAACAATCCGATTCCGGAAATGACTACTATTAGCTTACTAGTTTTCATTAACTTAAAATTAAATCTTAGGCATTAATAATTATTATTCATTCACAAGTGATTCGACTATTTAATCAAATATATTGCTTTTATTCCAAAGAAAAAACGAACTCGCCGAATATTTGGCTTTTTATTTTTTCCTCTTTTCAGGCACGCTCAATGGTTGTTTTTAATTGAACATTTCTTTAAGTACTCTCCCTTTGGTAGTTGGCATCGAAAAACCCATCAACTCAGCGATTGTTGCACTGATGTCAATTAGTTCTCCTGGTGTTTGAACGATCGTGTCTCGTTTGAAATCGGGTCCAATGGCCAACAAACTAATTTTCCGACATCCGACACAGCTGTCGCCGTGATTCACAAACCCATCTTTTCGTCCGTCCAAATGACGTCCATGATCGTTGGTAATAAACAGCGCTGTCCTATCTTTCATCTCCGGATCGGATTGGATTGCCTGCCAAACCTGAAACGCAAATTCATCACTTTGCTGAATACTTTGCAAATATTCTTCCCACTCATTTTGATGCGCAGTAGCATCTACCGCTAAAAAATTGATCAACATAACCTTTGGTTTGTGGTAACTGATCACTTCCAACACCTTATTGAACGTTTGCAGATCGCCCACATAATCCGCACTATTCCCTTTCGATCCACAATACGTCGAAGGCATGTACGTATTCCACCACTTTTTGGATTTGGTATTGGCTAAAATTTCCAACTTTCCTTTACTCGAAACGAGCCAAGCGGTTGATTTATCGTTTCCTGTTTCTTTCAAATAGTATTGAAAAAACGAGGGATTTTTAGGCAACTCTTTCCCTGCATTGCTGATACGCTGATAAACACCCGTCGTGATTGCCGTATGCCCTGCATTGGTGTAGGTAGGTCCGTTGTTCTTAAAATCTGCATAAAACACTCCTTCATGAATCAACTCCTTCCCCAAACGTGGTATGTATTTGCACGACTGATCGCCGTATGTTTCCGTGTAACGCGGTCCATCGATGACGAGCACAACCGCATACTTTGTTTTGTATGGAGACTTGTCGGGTTGCTTGTCTGAGTTGCGAAACGTGCTACTCAAAAAAGTACTTGCAATTGCCACTAATAAAACTATGTATCGCTTCGTCATGCTACTGAATCTTTCGACAAAGTTACACATTTCTCAAAGCTTCGAATACTTTCCAGAGAATAATCAAGTTACTTGCGCTTGGCCAATCACAGCGACGAAACTCCAATTCGAAGAAACATTCATTCGATTCACTTTTCCCAGCCGTGTTTTTTTTTGTAAATTCGTAAAAACCGTTGATATGAAACATACGTGCATACTGCTGCTATCCACTTTCCTGTGGGCTACGAGCGCAAAATCCCAGAAACAAGCAAATTTTTGGTTCTTTGGAAACAAAGCCGGATTGGATTTCTCCAGCGGAAAACCAATCGCACTTCTCAACTCTGAACTAACCACGGACGAAGGTTGTTCCGTGATCAGCGATGCACAAGGAAATCTGCTTTTTTATACCGACGGAATTTCTGTTTGGAACAAAAACCATGAACTCATGGAAAACGGAACAAAACTACTCGGTGATCCTTCTTCCACGCAGTCAAGTGTCGCCATTGCACATCCCAAATCGAAATCGATCTTTTACTTGTTTACTGTGGCTGCAACCGCGGGTGATGCTGGAATTTCGTATTCCATAATCGACATTGCGCGAAATGGTGGAAAAGGCGCAGTACTCGATAGTTTGAAAAACACACGGTTGATGACAACTGTCACCGAAAAATTAACTTCCGTCATGCACCGCAACGGCAAAGATGTTTGGGTGATTACTCATGGTTGGAAAAACAATCAATTTCATGCGTTTTTGGTGACCGAAAAAGGCGTGCAAAACGCTCCCATCACCACTTCCATTGGTTCGATTCATGACGGTACCACATTGAATACCCAAGGATACATGAAATTCAACCCCGATGGGAGTAATCTTGCGCTGGCGTTGGAAGAAACCGATGTGATCGAAATTTTTGATTTTGACAACGCAACCGGAATTGTTTCTGAACCAATATCGCTAACAACCAAGGCGAAAAGCTATGTGTATGGGATCGAATTTTCTCCTGATGGATCGATCATGTATTACTCCGCTGCAGGTACCGGCGAGATTTTTCAAGTCAACCTCCAAGCGGGAAGTCCCGAAAAAATCCAACGTTCAACGACCTTAGTTGGAAAAACTCCCAACGGCGAATGGATTGGTGCGTTGCAACTGGCAAACGACGGAAAAATCTACTTCCCCATTTACAAAACTTCGTACCTCGGGGTGATTGAAAAACCAGCCGAACTCGACACCAATTGCGCGTATCGAAACAATGCCGTGTCACTCGGTGAAAAAACCGCAACATTGGGACTGCCCACGTTTTTTCAAAGTTACTTCACACAAGATTTGACCCAAAAAAGTGTTGCCTACTTTGACGTGAAACAAGTGCAAAAAGGGAAGACATTTATCCTCAAAAACATTCTTTTTAACTTTGGGAAGTACAATTTGCTCCCAAGTTCGTTTGCTGAACTCGACAAGGTGGTGCTCGTGTTGCAACAAAATCCGTCCTATTCGATTCAAATCATGGGGCATACCGACAATATTGGCAACAAATCGTCTAACATTACGCTGTCGGAAAACCGAGCAAAGGCAGTTGAGACTTACCTCATCAGCAAAAAAATAGCTCCTGAACGCATCTCCGTGAGTGGATTTGGAAGTAGCAAACCGATCGCAAACAACGAATCGGAAGCAGGGCGTGCCAAAAATCGACGCGTCGAATTCCGCTTGTTGTAAACCTCAAATGCGCATGCGAATTCGCCATTCTTTCGGATACAAATTGTTGAAGCGATTACCAATGTGTTTGATCCAACCAAGCGGTTCGTGTTGAAAAGTCATGCAGTTGAAACCATGCTGTCCAGCGAGTGTAAAGGTATCTCCATGCAAATAGTGCAAAGCCTGTTCAACGTCTAATTCGATACGGGGTACCTCTTTACGCAATAGCGCGGGATTGAGCGCCAATGCTTCGTGTGGGATCAGCCCTTTTTTGGCCACTTCGCCCAATTCGGTGCCCATCTTGATCACACGCAGTTGATTTTGCAAATAAATTACTTCTTCGACCAAGTGCGCCGGAACCGCAAACGAGAACGTAGACCATTGCACTGCACGAGCTGTTTCTAGTTGCGCAAATTCAAGCAACGGTGTCACGTCTTTGACCTTACTAACGGAAGCTTTTTGATTCATCTTCAATTTCAACGATGAACGTTCACCTCTTTTTTGCAAAACGGCAATAAAAAATCCTTCGGTGTCCACCTGCGAAGGCAAAGCATACTTGCCGATACCATTCCGCCCGTCGGAGAAAAACATCGTTTCAAGCGGAACAAGTTGGGCGTCCAATTCCGTTGAAAACCACAAGCAATTCTCTTCGTTTTCTTGGGCGTTGAAGGTGCACGTTGAATAGACTAAAAATCCTCCCGGCTGCAAGCTATCCCAAACATCCATAACGATTCGCTTTTGACGCGCTGCACATAAATCCACATTCGCTTGCGACCATTCATCTCGTGACGCGTGGTCTTTGCGAAACATTCCTTCACCGGAACACGGCGCATCCACCACGATCAAATCGAAAAACTGCGGCGTTCGCTGAAAATCTGCAGGATCGTTGTTGGTAACCACAGAATTTGTAACTCCCCACTTGGTCATGTTTTCTTTCAATACCTTGGAGCGAGCTTGAATCACTTCGTTGGAAACAAGCAAACCGGCATGCTTTAAAAAAGAAGCGATCAGTGTACTTTTTCCTCCTGGAGCCGCACACAAATCCAATACCATCGGATCAGCAGGCAACGGCAATTGTTTCAACACCGTTTCCAAAAACATCGAACCAGCTTCTTGCGGATAATAAGCTCCTGCATGAAAAAGCGGATCTTTCGTAAACAAGGGTCGCTCGGCTAGTTGAAACGCATGATCGCACCACGGCACTGCTGCTACAACTGGCAAATCAGCGACGGATTTCGTTGGATTTCGACGAATGGAAATCGGACTTGATGTTTCCAGCGCATCAATCAATTCTTGTCCTAAAAAAGGATCATTTTTGACACGATTTACAAATTCTTCGGGAAGTAACATGCTTGCTTTCTATTGATGACGAATTATACGGGTTAAAAATCCATGCGCGCTTGAGCACTCACACGTTGATCGGTAAATGCCTTTTCATGATACATAAAATATCCTGCCATCGCAATCATGGCTGCATTGTCTGTACAAAATTCGAATTTGGGAATAAATACATTCCAACCTTGCTGAGCACCTACTTCCTGTAATTTCTTACGCAAACCTGAATTGGCAGAAACTCCGCCCGCAATGGCAATTTCTTTGATGTTTAAATCCTGACTTGCTTTTTGCAATTTCACAAATAAAATATCCAAGATGGATTTTTGAACCGACGCACAAATGTCGTGCAATTCCGTTTCCATAAACGTTGGATCCAGTTTCGTTTGCTTTTGCAAAAAATACAAAATGGATGTTTTCAATCCACTGAAACTGAAATCGTAATTCGGCATGTTGGGTTTCGCAAATTCGAATCGATTTTCATTCCCCAACTGCGCGTATTTATCAATCAACGGTCCGCCAGGATATGGCAATCCCAAAATTTTAGCGGTTTTATCAAAGGCTTCTCCCGCTGCATCGTCAATTGTTGAACCGATAATTTCCATTTGTAACGGACTTTTAACCAACACAATTTGCGTATGTCCGCCCGAAACGGTCAAGCACAAAAAAGGAAACTGCGGTTTTGATTGCTGCTCTTGATCGATAAAATGTGCGAGAACATGACCGTGCATGTGATTGACATCAATCAACGGAATTTTCTTTGCGAGGGCGAATGCTTTTGCAAATGAAGTACCAACAACCAACGACCCCAACAACCCTGGACCACGTGTAAAAGCAATTGCATCGATTTCATCCGCTGTAATTCCAGCTTGTCTGATCGCCGCATCCACCACCGGAATGATGTTTTGCTGATGTGCACGCGAAGCCAATTCTGGAACAACGCCTCCGTAGTTTTCATGCACTGCTTGTCCCGCAATTACATTTGACAAAATGGTGCTGTTTTTGATAATCGCTGCAGATGTATCATCGCAGGAAGACTCGATCCCAAGGATGATTGTATGATTGTTGGCCAATTTGCTTAAATTTGTATTCAGAATGTCAAAATTAATCAAAATTATAGGAAGATTCACCGGTGGAGCCATTGAATGGACACTGATTCTTTTTATCATTTTTGCATTTGCCATTCGAACGAGTACTTTCCAAACTTTAATTGCCCGACAAGCCACCAATTATTTATCCAAAGAACTCCAAACAACGTTTCGAATCGACCGCGTTTCGATTGTGTTTTTTGACCGCGTGGCTCTCGATGGCGTATTTGTATTAGACAAAGAAAAAGACACCTTGGCTTCGCTCGAATCCGTTTTGGTCAAGCTCAAATCGTTCAGTCCTTCCGCAAATTTGTTGGCGATCAAAGAAGTGAATCTTCAACGTGGATTGGTTAAAATCAGTCGCAAAAAAGAAACAGGAGATTACAATTATTGGTTCATTCAAGACTATTTCGATTCGGGGAAACCGACCACCAAATCCAAGCCGTTGACCATCACGTTGGCGCATTTGCGACTCACACGCATGAAGGTACATTACGACGATTACCGAAAAAGTTATTCCTCATTTGGGATGGATTACGACCATTTGAAATTCAAAAACGTGTATTTATTTGCCGGAGGATTTACTTCGAAAGATGGAAGAATGACCGCATTTATCAAGCATTTATCGTGTCGTGAAAAAGGTGGATTTGAATTGGATAAATTTTCCACCGCAGTCCGAATCGATGAAGAAGGACTGAAATTGAAAGAATTGCGCATCGAAACGCCATTTTCCAAGTTGTATTTGCCCAAAATGTACATGCTCCTCAACGAAATGGTTGATTTTGAAACCTTTGAAGACAGCGTCACGTTTGATGCGCGGATCGAAGAAAGTCAGGTTTCATTGAAAGACATTTCCTATTTCGGTACAGCCTTGGAAGGAATGAACCAAGTGGTAACAATCGAAGCCGATGTAACAAACAAGGTCAAAAACCTCAAAATTGCCAATTTAAAACTTGCTACAGGAAAGCGAAGCAAAATCCGTGGAACGATTAATCTACCTGATTTCAGAGAATTTGACCAAGCTTTCTTTCAGGAAAAGCTAAACTACGTGTATGTTGACTTAGATGATTTGCAACAAATAAAACTGCCCAACGATGCAGGACTTCGCTATGTTTCGCTCACTGATCAAGTGCAACGACTCGGCTTCTTTGAAGCGACCGATTTAAAAATTGATGGATTTTACAGCCAATTTGTAGTTGAAGCAGACCGCATCAAAACGGATTTGGGCACCGTTCGTATTGATCATGGAATCATGTTCAGCGAAAACAAGAAAAACAATTCGTTTCTTTTCGAAGAATCGCAAGCGAGTGATTACGATGTCAAAATCGATAGCTTTCAACTCGGTCCATTTTTGAACGAACCAATGATCGGAAGTGTGTTTGGCAAGGTGTTTATGAACGGCGAAATTTTCAGCAACGGAAATATCAATTTCAACAACATCGAAGGGGAAATTAGTCGCTTCGACTTCAACGACTACAGCTACCGAAACATTGTACTTTCTGAGGCCAGTTTTACCGATCAAGTTTTTGCTGGAATCATCGATATCAAAGACGAGAACTTGGAAATGACTTACACGGGATTCATGGATTTCAATACGCAACAACAATTTGATTTTGACGTAGACATTCACCGTGCACAACTCAACAAATTGAATTGGATCGAATCCGACACGTTGATCACGCTAAGCACCGTGTTTACAACCAACCTGGCAGGGTCTAACATCAACAATTATTCGGGAGACATTTCATTGCAATCGCTCTTGTACGAAGCAGGAAGCAAATCCTTCGACATTCCAACCATGGAAATGCGCATTGATCGGAGTGTGAGCAATGATCGATTGCAGATTCAGAGTAAAATCATGAATGCCGTTGTTGAGGGAAAAGTCGATTTCAACACAATTGCGACGCATTTCAACAACCAATTTAGCGTTGTTTTTCCAGCCCTTTTTCAGTACAAAAAAATCAAATCAAGTGCGCAGCAAAATCATTTTACTTACGGAATTCGCGTGCAAGAGATCAACGATTTTCTAGCGATTTTCGTTCCCGATTTGGTGGTCAGCCCCGGAACGACTTTCAACGGAAATTACATCGGAACGACGAATGAATTCACCATGAATGTCAATTCAACATACACCCGTTACGCCAACATTGCTGCAACCAATTTCTCGTTGAATCAACAATTTCAAGATTCGAGTCTGCATGTGGATTACAAACTCGCCAGTTTTTCGGTTAACGACACCTTGACTGTGAAAAATTTGACCTTCGTTACAACCGGTTCCAAAAATTTGCTTCATTCAGATTTAAAATGGAATCCTGATACACCCAACGAATCGAATTTTTCATGGAACACCCACGTACAAGGCTTGAGTAGTTACGTTTTCGATTTACTTCCTTCTTATTTCAGCATCAACGAAAACCGATGGAACATAGACAAAAAAGCGCACATTTCCTTTTTACCGCAAGATATTCATTTCGATAGTTTATTGATGTACCGCGAAAATCAGTTTATCTCTATCCACGGAGCTGTTTCGAGTGACACAACGGAGAAATTGTTGATCCGTGTGAACGATTTACAATTGTACGATTTTACATCGCTTTTCAGTATTCCGAACGAATTCAACGGTGTTGTCAACGGAGATTTATCGCTGTCAAATCCATTTGAGGAAATTAATTTCAATGGAATTGCACACGTTAAAAACCTCTTTATCGATAAAAATGAGGTCGGAGATGTCAATTTGAGCGGCTATTGGGATCCCAAATACGAAAGCATCAATTTGCAAGGCGATTTGTATTACAAGAAAAACAAAACCTTCAATTTTTCCGGGTTTTATTATTTATACAAAGAAACCGACAACTTGAATTTTGGATTGGATTTTGATCAAACAAACATCCAATTCGCGAGTTCGTTTCTAGATCCCGATGTGGTAAGCAACATTCGCGGACTCTTACAAGGGAAACTCGCAATTCGTGGAACACTCGATCAACCAAAATTGAACGGATCTGTAAATCTGTTGGGAGGAAATGCCAAAATTCAAATG
>SSGT01000004.1 GCA_008017065.1 Crocinitomicaceae bacterium | reverse complement strand
GATTGGCTGAAATTCTTGCACAGCGAAACGAAGTGGGGTTGGGTGAGAATCACAAGTACTTTCTTGCGTTCTTGATCGATGAAAACCGTCTAAATATTCTTGAATTCAATCGCTTGGTGAAATCACTAAATGGAAAACAACCCAATGTATTGCTCGAAGAATTGGCACTTTCGTTTGAAATTACACCGTTAGTTGACGGACGAAAACCAACGCATGAACACGAAATTGTGATGAATTTGAAAAACGAATGGTTCTCCTTGCAATGCAAACCTTCGATTATTCACGAAGATCACCCAGTCGCTTGTTTGGATCCAGAAATTTTAACGCAAGAAATTTTGACACCGTTGCTCGGAATTCACGACCTGAAAACCGACGAAAATATTGAATTCATCAGCGGTAATCTCGGACTCGATGCCATTGCCAACCCGATTAAAAGCGGAAAAGCGGAAGTGGGATTCATCTTGTTTCCCCTGACCATGAACCAAGTGAAGCGCGTTGCGGATAACCAACTGATTATGCCGCCAAAATCGACATGGGTGGAACCCAAAATGCGCAGTGGATTAACGATTTATAATATCAAAGAATGATTGCCGAAAAGATTCTCCAGATCAAACAAGCGTTGCCTGAATCCGTTCAGTTGATTGCGGTTTCAAAAACAAAACCGGTGGAAGCTATTGTTCAAGCGTATCAAGCTGGTCAGCGTGCTTTTGGTGAAAACAAAGTTCAAGAATTGGTTGATAAGCACGAAGCACTGCCCAAAGACATTGAGTGGCATTTGATTGGACATTTGCAAACCAACAAGGTGAAGTACATCGCACCGTTTGTGCACCTAATTCACGCGGTAGATAGTCTGAAACTATTGAAAGAAATCAACAAGGAAGCGAAAAAAAACAACCGTATTATTTCATGTTTGCTGCAATTTCACATTGCCAACGAAGAGACCAAGTTTGGATTGACGTTTGAAGAAGCGACTGAATTACTCGGTTCCCGCGAATTTGTTGAAATGGAACATGTACGTATCGTTGGCGTGATGGGAATGGCATCTTTTGTGGACGACTCGGAACAGATTTCAGATGAGTTCAGAACCCTGTACAATTATTTTCAAATCCTGAAAAGCCATTATTTCAAATTCAATCCTGATTTCAAAGAAATTTCCATGGGAATGAGTGGAGATTACCAACTTGCGATCGAAGAAGGAAGTACCATGGTTCGCATTGGAAGTACCATTTTTGGCGGGAGATAATTGATTTTTTTTTAAATTAAATGCTGATTATTTTTCAATGCATGATCGACAGAACGAATCGCTGTCATTGTGTTTAATCAAGTTGTTTATTTGATAGAAATCCATAATTTACAAACTCATAGCAAAGCGATTCATCAAGTTGTCAAAAGGTAAAATGATTTCCTTTTATGAAAGCGGAATTTCGGAACTGATTTTCCGCTTTTCTATTTGATCGCTTGCTGATTCAAGATGCATTTCAAGTTTTTATCGAAATCGAAAAAAAAAATCATGAAAAATGGAGTCCACTGATTCAAAAGTAAACGAAGATAACTCAATGACAATTAAAAAACTATTGTTGAATTTTGATATTAATTAGCATGATCAACGTGTTTCGAATCACATTTAAAATCGAAATTTTTAGGCAACCATCTTGTTTTTTAACGTCTTTTAACTACATTTATACAATATTGCTATGCTATGAAGTCTACGTTAAAAGAGTCAAGATCATCTTTCGCTTTGCTGATACTATTTGGAATTTCAGTCGTATTCCTCTTGTTATCAGGGTGTAAAAAAGAAGAAAATCTGATACCCATCCCAATTCCAGAGCCATCCGGTGTTTCCGTAGACTTGACAAAAGTACCGTATCAAAAATTATCCGAATACCGCTTCTTTACAGGAGATTTGAAAGATCAAAATCCTGCGGAAGGCGTGATTCCTTACCAACCAGCAAGCTCACTTTTTACCGATTACGCACTCAAAAAACGATTTATTTGGATGCCATCGGGAACGAAAGCAAATTTCAACGGCGATCACGAAATTTTAAATCTTCCAATCGGTTCGGTTTTGATTAAAAATTTCTACTACGACAATGTGCAACCTGCAGGTGATACACGCATCATTGAAACGCGCATCATGATTCGAAAATCCACCGGTTGGATATTTGCAGAATATGTTTGGAACGATGAACAAACGGATGCAACATTGCAAATGTTGGGAAGTTATACGAATATTTCTTGGTCGCAAAATGGAACAATCAAATCGACAAACTATCGAATTCCTTCTGAAACGGAATGTTTGATCTGTCACAAAGTGAACAATCAGCCAATTCCAATAGGGATTAAACCACAAAATATCAATTGGTCGTATGCATACAGTGAAGGCAGTCAAAATCAGTTGAGTAAATTGATTGCGGAAGGTTACCTCGAAGATAATTTGCCTTCAAACATTGTTTCAACGATAGACTATCGTGACGAAAGTCAACCACTTCGACTTCGATTGCGTTCGTATTTGGACATCAATTGTGCGCATTGTCATCGTCAAAATAGTCATTGCGATTACCGACCTATTCGACTCGCATTTTCAGAAACAGGATTAGGAACAAACATGGGAATTTGCGTTGAACCAGATGAAGCGCTTGATCCTTCGTTGGTGGAAATTATTGTTCCTGGAAATGTCAATAAATCAATGATGCATTTTAGGTTATCTTCTACTTCTGAATCAAATCGAATGCCACTTTTAGGCCGATCCTTGGTTCACGATGAAGGAGTTCAATTATTAAAGGATTTTATTAATTCAATCAGTACTTGTGATTAAAAATTTGATTATGATAAAAAAACTACTCACACTTGTTACTATTTTTTCCTCTGCTCACGTGCTTTGGTCACAGCAAACTTGTAATACCGCACAAGTCATCACGGCAGGTTCGTATGTAATTTCAGCGGTTGATGGCAGCGAAGTTCCAACACCCGTTTGTGCAACTGGAGGAACAGGCGCAACTGCTGGAAAATGGTATCGATACGTTCCTTCAGCGGATTTTACGGTGACAGTTACCACCGATTTTTCGGTCAACACGGGAGTTGATAATCGCGTGCAAGTGTATCTAGGAAATTGTGGATCCTTGGTTTGTATTGCTGGAGATGACGATAGCGGCGCGGGTTATTTGTCGGTAGTGACGTTTCAAGTATCTCAAGGAAATGAATACACCATCGCTTTTGACAATAAATGGTCTTCGACAGGTTTTACGTTTGAGTTACAAGAGGGAGATCCTGAAGTTGTAAATCCAGACGATATTTCCTTCACACCTCAGAATATTTCATCCATTACGGGCGATTACAAAATTGCTGTAGCGGATATGAATGGAGATTTAATGGATGACATTGTCAGTGTAACCAATTCGAATGTTCAGATTCATTATCAAGAAGTTGGTGGTGGATTTAATCCCGTGAATATTCCAACAACAACAGCAATAAATATGCCTGCTTGGAGTATGGCAATTGCAGATTACAACAAAGATGGTTACGGGGATTTGTTGTATGGAGGAGGAAATGGAGTTACGTTCATGCGCTCTGAAAACAACGGAACACAATTTACGCAAGTAACTTCATCACAATACGTTTTCTCGCAGCGAAGTAATTTTATCGATATCAACAACGATGGTCATTTAGATGCATTTGTGTGTCACGATGTTGCAGCAAACGTTCGTTATATGAATGATGGAACGGGAAATTTAAGTTTTTCTCAAGGCGGAATGGGTGATCATCCGAACGGTGGAAATTACGGTTCAATTTGGGTAGATTATAACAACGACAACCATCCAGATTTATTTATTGCCAAATGTCGTGGAGGTATCAATACCGCTAAAATCAATGAGCTTCACCGAAACAATGGAAACGGAACATTTACCAATGTGTCAGTCGCTTCCAACATGGCGGATTCGATTCAAACATGGTCAGCAGCATGGAATGATTTTGACAACGATGGATTTATGGATGCAGTTGTAGGAGCAAGTTCGTTGACAGACGGATCTCACAAGTTTATGCACAACAACGGAGACGGAACGTTCAGTAATATTACGGCTGGAAGCGGTTGGGATAATTTCCCACATTTGAGTACAGAATTTGTATCCTACGACTTTGATAACGATGGTTGGGCAGATGTTTTCACCAATGGACAGATTATGTTCAACAATGGAGATAACACCTTCACACCTGTTGCTTTTTCGATGAATGTAGGAGCAGTAGGCGATTTAAATAACGATGGTTTCTTGGATGTCCAAAATGGAAATATCGTTTATTACAACAATCCCAATGCAAACAATTGGACCAAACTTCAATTAAAAGGAATTCAGAGTAATAGCAATGGAATTGGTGCACGCGTTGAATTGTATGGAGCTTGGGGGAAACAAATCCGCGATGTACAATCAGGCGTCGGATTTCGTCACATGGGAACGATGAATGTTCACTTTGGAATTGGCTCTGCAGAAGTCATTGATTCGATTATTGTGAAATGGCCTTCTGGGAAAGTAGATGTGTTTTGTAATCCGGCGATCAATACACCCATGATCCTTACTGAAGGAACAGGGCCACTTCCGTTAGCGCAATTTAGTGCGAGTGAGACGAATGTACCAGAAGGAACAACGGTTAATTTTACAGATGCTTCAACGGAATGTCCTACAAATTGGACGTGGACAGTTGAGCCAGCAACCGGATGGAGTTTTGCAACCGGATCGACTGCGACCAGTGTTGACCCAGAAATTCTTTTCACGAATGCGGGAACCTATACGGTGAATTTGGTTACAGAAAATGCGAATGGAGAAAGTACAAACGCTTCGATGGAAACCATCGTGGTGTATTCAACAGCTGGAATCGAAGAAGCTGCATTCGCAGGATTAAAAATTTACCCAAATCCAACCAACAGCGTGTTGAATTTAGTGGTTGAATCGGGAGTTGAAATCTTCGAGGCTCAAGTTTATTCGCTGCAAGGAGCGCTTGTGAAGCATTTTAACGCGCCAAGCAACACCTACAATGTTAGCGATCTGGAAAGTGGCGCATATCTGTTCAAAATAACTACGAACAATTCCAATACGATAACATTCCGCTTTGTAAAACAGTAAATCGTTTCTACGATGTTTCTGATTGATGAGCGAGTTTAGACTACAATTTTGCACCTAGTTTTTTAAGATGAAAAGGCTAGGTACAATATAAATCCAAAGAAATATCCAGATTATTCCTCCTAGAAAAACTTGTTTGTTTTTATACTCCGATTTAAAATAGGGTCTCTTACCAAAAAACAGTAAATAGCTAGAAATAACGATTACGAGAGGAATTAGTATGAATACGGCAGTTTTTTCATTCATTGGCAATGAATATCCAAAGTTATCTAGAAAAATCCCTGTTGCAGCAAAGAAAAAACCTATCAACATTGTAAAATGCAGGAATTGATAAGCAACACTTGTTTTATTCGTCCAACTTTGACTGTGAAGAAAACCAATAAATTGTGCTAAGCATCGAAGAGGATTCATCGTGTATAGATTTTGCTAGAAACAAAAAAAGCTTCAGATTTCTCTGAAGCTTTAGCTTTTAACGATTTTAGCGGTCTGGACGGGACTGTGCTATATTATCTATGTAGTTATTAATCAATCTTATATCTCTCACTAAAACACACGGGTAACCGAATAGGTAACCTGTTGCCACGATAAGAATTAATCACTTTTGAAAGAACGTTCACTAGCACAAATATAATGAATATTCCGCTTGCAAGGGTCGTAAAACCTAACAAATCAGCTCAAAAAATATGATGTATTATGGAGGGGATTGCAATAAGATCAGCGGAGGCTAATCGTTAAAAAAGGGTATGATTTCATCCTGTTTAATGCCGGTATACGCACAAAACTCTTCAATAGTAATAAACTGATGTTCCTGCTTGTTCAGATGCACCTTGATCTTCTCTAAAAGGTATCTTCCGTAACGTTCACTCTTCCCTGTTATTCTTTGAATATCTTTTGCATACACACAAATACGCTTTGCTGTCATGCTGCTTTTTTATCCTTCGTAAAGGTAGTAAAAAGTGTTGCCGAAATAACACCGGTGTTCCACCCCTCTCGGATTTCGCACGTGTTAAATTTTTTACAAGTTAATATAGTATGTATGCTTCATCTAAACCTCATCCATACTTGGAATATCAGTCTAAGAAGTTTTTTGGTTGGTTTTTTCGTGAACAAAATGACAAAATCGGCAAAAGGTTTCGCTTTCGGAAGTGATTTTCAAAAGCCATTATCTCATGATTTAGCTTTGTCTCATGAACCAAAATTCTATTCGCGATATGAATTCGGTTTTGCTTTTGAGAAAGCCTTAAAAGCCAAATTTAATAATATGATAAAATGGCTAGACAAACTGGTATTATCAAGTTAAAAGGAAAAATCGGTGATGTTTCCTTTTACAAAACCAAGGATGGACATCTTGCTCGAGAAAAAGGAGGTGTTGAAGCTGATCGCATCAAAAACGATCCTGCATTTGCCAGGACCCGTGAAAACGGGGCTGAGTTTGGAGCATCTGCAACTTCTGGTAAATTGACCCGCGATTCTTTGCGTCCAATTGCAAGAACAGCTGCTGACAACAGAGTTGTTTCCCGAATGACGAAGTTGATGTCCCAGATTAAGAACCTGGACGCGACTTCAATTCGTGGACAGCGGAAAGTTGGGGTGGCAATTGCCAATGCAACAGCGAAGGCCTTGTTGAAAGGCTTTGAGTTTAACAAAAATGCGCTTTTGGGAAGCATTTTGTATAAACCGTACACTGTTGTTCCTACCACTGGAGTGATTTCCATTCCAGGCTTGATTCCTGTGAATGATGTCGCTTTTCCAGTTGGTGCTACGCATATCAGCTTTACTGGATGCTATGCGAATCTGAACTACGCTACAGCTTTGGTCGATGTCAAATTGACAAACGTTGTGAATGTACCGATCGATGCTGCAACAACAGCTGTGTTGTTGACACCAACGGCGGTACCAACAGGGACAGGAACTAAAATCTACCTTCTGAGAGTTGAATTCTTTCAGTTGATGAATGGTGTTCAGTATTCGTTGAAAAACGGTGCTTACAACGCGTTGAGAATTATCGAAGTAGCTTAATTTTTTTTTGGAAAAATGAAAAACAGATTCTTAAGCCCAACTCCGAAATTTTTCAGGATTGTTCGAAATATTGGAATTGGCCTGGCTGCAGCTGGTGGAGTTATTTTGGCTTCACCGGTTGTTTTGCCAGCAGCGGTAATTTCCCTCGGCAGCTACCTCATCTTAGGTGGGATGGTTGCATCTGCGGTTGCACAAAGTGTCGAGGAAGTAAAAAAATAGTATTAACTCTTTCTAATTCAAGAAAAAAATGAATAGCAAGGAATGTAAATCAAATGACTGGAAAATCAATTTCCGGAAGAAAAATCAGACACGCTTCAGAAGCGGCTCCGATTTGAATGAAAAAGTGAATGTCAAAGTCGAACTCGACGAGCAAATCGATGAATCTTCTGAATCTGCAATGGTGAAGATGAGAGTCTTGACTGGTGAAAAGACAGTTTTTGATCTCGAGCTTGAAAAAAGAATGCGCACGCGCTTCAAGCCAGGGACAGAATTGGCCACTAAAGTTAATTTGCTTGATGTGGAGTGGAATCAGGAAGCAAGCGAGACAGAGGAAATCTTGTTCGTCGGGATCCTCCTCAAATCAACTTCCTGCGCTGGAGGTTCAGACGCAATCTAAAATCAATCCTAAACGATAAACAACATGTATCACCACGATCACAGCACGGCAATTGGAACAACAACTGGAACGGTGTTGACCGTTTTTGCGACGATAGATGCGCAAGATTTTTTCAAAACGATTGTTTTAGCTTCTGTTGGCGCTGTTGTCAGTTTTTCGGTGTCACTGTTGTTGAAATGGGTTTGGAAGAAAGTTAAGCGTTAAGTTCTTTGAAATAGTCAATTGTAAACCGCCATTCGAAAGAGTGGCGGTTTTTTTTGTTCTCAACCGTTTTTCAGTTTCCAAAACTGCTTGAATGCGAAACATTTTAAACCTTCAAACATAAATCGTTTGTTGCCAGGAGGCAAAACCTCCAGTTGTGAATGCATGAATTTAATCTCTTGGATTAATTCTTTACTGCTGAGGCTTAACAGCCGGTTTTTGATTACTGCGGGATTAACCTGATACATAATTGTGAATTTAAAAGTTAAAGTCTTTTTCTTTGGCTTCGCCCCCAAAATTTTCCCAAAAGAAGGAAGAAAAAAAACGGAAAAAAAAAAGAAAAAAGAAAGCCCTTTTTCCGGGGTTGGATGAGGTGGAATGCAAGCTTTTTGCTAAAAAAATACTACCCGACAACGTTGGGTGGATTTATTGGACAAAGAAGATTGCAGCGCGAACGAAAAACGGCAACTGCAGGAAAAATTGAGGGTGGAGATTATTTTAGCAAAACCCGTAGGGCTTGAACTTGCG
>SSGT01000067.1 GCA_008017065.1 Crocinitomicaceae bacterium | reverse complement strand
GTGAATGTCAACGAAGAAATTAAATCTAAATTATAAGCAACTAAACTTGGAATCGTCAGCAGCGGTACACCATAAACCATCCAACCTACCCAACGTGGATTTTGCACTGCTTGTGCGCCAAATTGACTCAACGCTAATTTGGCACCTTCTTCACGACTAGCGAGTGCGCCAGAAACCCGAAAACCTTGGGTCCACTCGATTTGTTGACTCAAAAAATCAATAATTTCATTCACTTTTTGAGGATCCTTACTTCCATTCAACAACAAATCTGCGAGTGCTTTCTTGCCACTCAATGTCGTAGTTCGGTTTAAAAATCGAAAAACGCCCTTTGGTGCAAACAAATCTAAATCGTTGGAAAAAGGATGTGTTCCGTCTTGAAACTCAACCCCTGGATCGAACGCAGAAAAATCACCTTGCAACGCATTCAACTCATTGATATTAATCTTCTTTCGCGCACGTGCCTTTTCAAGTGCCAACTTGGCATCCACTGAAAAATGGACTATGCTTAAAAAAAGAGCCGTAAAAACAACAAACGAAATACCAACTGCGACAACATTTCCCCACAACGCATACACCGTAAACGAAGCAACAACAAACACCGCTAGTCTCAAGAAGGCGTAGCGTCGTACTTTTCGGAGCGCTTGCTGAATTTGAGTTTCTGATAGTTCGCTACGCGATGAATAAAATTCGGAAGGATTCATTTATTTTCTGTTAGAATCGTAAAAATAGCAAGACTTCCGTGGTTTGAATCGATTTCTACCGAAATAGTTTCATAATTGCGTTTGAAAACACGCGAAAAAGTTTTGACTTTTTATCTTTGCTAAAATAAAATTCAACAGAAATGTCAGCACTCGAAATTGTACAAAAGTATTACACCTGTTTCAACCAAAAAAACTGGGAAGGAATGTTAGCGTTGGTCGACGACTCGATTGTACACGAACCAAATCAAGGTGAAACACGCACAGGAATTGAATTATTTAATTCATTTTTAGAATTAATGGATTCCAGCTACGAAGAAAACTTAACCGATATGACCTTTTTCACCGAACCATCCGGAACAAAAATTGCGTGTCAATTTACCGTGAATGGGATTTACAAAAAAGGAGAAGAAGGACTTCCAGAAGCGCACGGACAAACATACGTTTTACCCGCTTGCGCCTTTTTGGAAGTAAACAATGGAAAAATCACGCGGGTTTCAACGCACTATAATTTACCACTTTGGATGAAATTGGTTTCATAAATGAATGAATTCACATACGTCCGAAAAACAGGAAATCAAATCTTAGAAGTCGCTCACGACTTTGCTCTTCTTCGTATCGCTGTTTTCAAAGAATTTCCGTATTTGTACGCTGGAGAAATGGCTTACGAAATGGAGTACATTCAAACGTATGCACAATCAGAAAATGCGTTTCTTTTTGCCATTTACAAGGACGGAAAAATGATTGGCGCTTCCACGTGTATTCCGTTGGAAGACGAAACAATGGAGGTAAAACAACCTTTTCTAGATGCGAGGTATCCGATTTCTGAAATCTTTTATTTTGGGGAAAGCATGTTACTTCCACCCTACCGAAGTATGGGATTTGGCCATTTGTTTTTCGAAGAAAGGGAGAAATATGCTCGTCAATTTTCATCCGTTCGTACCGTTTGTTTTTGCGCTGTACAACGCTCCAAAAATCATCCGCTAAAACCAGCTGCGGTATTTGAAAAAGATACATTTTGGACAAAAAAAGGATTTGTTGAACGTCTGGAATTGGTATGTGAAATGGAATGGAAAGATTTGGACAAGGAAGTTTCCGATTTCAAACAACTTACTTTTTGGACAAAATCAATTTAATGCATGCTATGAAAATTCGAATCGCATTGGCACAATACCCAATCACAGCACACGCTCATTTTGAAGCATGGGAAAAACACATTTCGACCTGGGTAGAAAATGCATTGCGTGAAGCGCCGGATCTTCTCCTTTTTCCTGAATATGGCTCGATGGAATTGGTCCATATTTTTCGCGCTGAAATTCAAGAGGACATTCAATTGCAAGTGCGTGAAATGCAGTCAATCTACCCTCAATTTTGTGCGGTCTTTGAAGCGTTAGCCATCAAGCATCAACTCATACTCGTTGCCCCTAGTTTTCCCGTTGAAATCGGTAAATCAATTGTCAATCGCGTCTCTGTTTTTGGAAAAAAGGGATTCATCGGTTATCAAGACAAATTCTTTATGACGCGTTTTGAAAATGAAAGTTGGAAAATTGACAGCGGCGCCAAAAAACTTACACTTTTTGAAGCTCCATGGGGCAAATTTGGAATTCAAATCTGTTACGACATTGAATTTGGAATCGGATCGAAGTTGCTCTGCGATGCTGGGGCAACCCTTATTTTGGCACCAAGTTGTACGGAAACACTTCGCGGAGCAACTCGCGTTCATGTGGGAGCACGCGCTCGCGCACTAGAGAATCAATGTTATGTTGCCGTTTCACAAACCGTAGGAGAAGCATTGTGGTCGTCTGCGGTGGATATTAATTTTGGTTATGCAGCATGTTATGCAACGCCCGACATCGGTTTTTCAGAAGAAGGTATTGAAACAGTTGGAATCGCTCAGGCGGAAAAATGGCTGTTTACCGAATTGGATTTTGAGAAAATTCAAGAAGTTCGCGCCGACGGACAAGTTCTCAACTTTAGAGATCAGCGAAACATCTTGGTAAACTTGGCTTCGGATGCAATTGAGGTGAAACGTGTCTACACAGAATAAGCCAACGTGTAAGGCACGAAAAAAAGCCGCTTCGAATGAAACGGCTTTACAATCTTGTTCGTCAGAATCTTAACGTTTGTGATTAGACTCGCTAGAAACAGTTAATTTTTTTCTTCCTTTAGCGCGACGTGCAGCCAATACTTTACGTCCATTTTTAGTCGCCATACGACTACGGAATCCGTGCTTATTTTTTCTCTTTCTAACTGACGGTTGAAACGTTCTTTTCATGACAAATATTTATTTTAAATCTTATTTCTCTCAATTTCGGACTGCAAAGATATGTAAAAAATCTTTTTAACCAAGTTTATTTATAAAAATATGAAAAATCGCACAAGATTCATCCACTTGCGTTACTTTTGCGTACATATTACAAAGATACGCAATGCTTGGTCCAAAAAGAGAAAAGAAAGAGAAAATTAAGTTAACCAAAGAGGGAATTCAAAAAGCCAAAGGGATTTTCAGATATCTAAAACCGTATCGTTTTCTATTTTCAATTGGTTGGATTTTCCTGATCATTTCTACCACGACTGGTTTGATTTTTCCGCTGTTACTCGGACAATTACTAGGAAGTGCAGGTGAAACTCCCACCACAGCTGATGCAGTTGGCATGATCAATCTAAACAATGTCAATTCTGTAGCCATCGCTCTGTTTATTTTATTTATCATTCAATCAGTAAGTTCTTATTTCCGAATTGTGATTTTTACAAATGTCACAGAAAATACCTTGCGCGATGTGCGTTATGATGCGTTTTCACGGTTGATATACATGCCGATGGATTTCTACAATCAGAACAAAGTGGGAGAACTTACTTCTCGCCTCTCGTCGGATGTAGCGCAATTGCAGGAAACGTTGCGTACGACCATCGCTGAGTTTTTTCGGCAGGTAGTCATTATCGTTGGAAGCGTTTTCTTTTTGGGCTTCATTTCAATCAAATTGGCCTTAATCATGTTGGCAACCGTTCCTGTCATGGCGATTGTCGCTGTTTTTTTCGGACGATTCATTAAAAAGTTATCCGTCAAAGCACAAGACGAAACGGCAAATTCGACAGTGATCATCGAAGAAAACCTAACCGGAATTTCCAATGTAAAAGCATTTACAAACGAAACGTTGGCATTATTCAACTATAAAAAGAGTATCGACGAAATCAAAAAGTTAAATGTCAAAAGTGGTTTGTGGCGTGGATTATTTGTGTCGTTTATCGTTTTTTGCCTTTTTGGAGCGATCGTTTTCATCATTTGGCAAGGTTTGTTGATGACACAAGGTCCGTCGCCAGAATTAACCAACAAAGATTTTTACTCGTTTATCATGTTGACTGTTATGATGGGTGCTTCGATTGGTTCGTTGCCAGAATTGTACGCAACGATTCAAAAAACAGTTGGAGCGACGGAACGCTTGATGAATATCATTCACACACCTGGCGAGCGAGAACTTTTGTTGGGACAACAGAAACCTGCGATTACGGGAAAAGTTACTTTCAACAACGTCCGCTTTCACTATCCGCAGCGTCCCGATATTGAAGTGTTGAAATCCATCAATCTACATGCTGAACCCAATGAAACGATCGCTTTAGTAGGCTCATCTGGCGCAGGAAAATCTACCATCGCATCCTTGTTGTTGCGCTTTTTTGAAGTCAATCAGGGAACGATCGAATTTGATGGCATCCAAAATACCGCGATCGAAATAGAACATTTACGTGCCAACATTGCGCTTGTACCACAGGAAGTCATACTCTTTGCTGGAACAATTTTTGACAACATCGCTTACGGAAAACCAACTGCAAGCAAACTTGAAGTAGAAGAAGCAGCTCGAAAGGCAAATGCACTTCAATTTATTCAATCATTTCCTGAGCAATTTGAAACACAAGTTGGTGACCGCGGAATACAACTATCTGGAGGACAAAAACAGCGCATTGCAATCGCAAGAGCGTTATTGAAAAATCCGACGATATTAATTTTAGATGAAGCAACTTCAGCGTTGGATTCGGAATCTGAAAAATTAGTCCAAGAAGCATTGGAAACATTGATGAAAGGACGAACATCGTTTGTTATCGCACACCGCTTATCTACGATTCGCAATGCAGACAAAATCTACGTGATCGAAAACGGGCAGGTTGCGGAAGAGGGTACGCACGAAACATTGATCCGAATCGACGGAGGGATTTATGCGAATCTTGTAGATTTACAAGTGAATAACTCGAAGTAGTTACGTACAAAATCGGAAATTACACCAAAAAAAAGCCACGAACTGAATTCATGGCTTTTTTAATTTCATCGTGTGCTTGACGTTAGAATGGCAAATCGTCGTCTTCTTTCTCCACCGTCATTTCTGCGCTTGCAGCCGTTACGGGCGCCAAATTCATTGCAGATGGACCAGAAGCAGGCATTCCTGTATTCGCAGTGCCTAAACGGTCAATTCTCCATGCTTCCAATGAATTGAAATATTTCACTTCCCCTTGTGGACTTGTCCATTCACGACCACGTAAGTTGAACGATACCTCCACACCATCGTTTACGTTATAACCATCCAACAAAGCACATTTATCTTGTGTCAATTGAAATAAAATATCTTGAGGGTACATCCCTGATGATTCGGTAACTACAAACTCACGTTTGGAGAATTTTTCAGAAACCTGTACCGTTGGATGCAATACCTTTACTGTTCCTTGAAGTTTAAACATACTTTAAATTTTAGAGTTATTATTTTGTTGTTGTTCTATTTTAGTTGTTGAAAGCCAACAAGGTTTGCCAAGCTTCCATCACTTTGTGTTCACTTAAAAGTTGCTTTGCATGCTTATGAAGTGCGACTTCTAACTTTTCAGCTTCATTTTCTAAAGTTATGAAAAATTCACTTAATTCCAACAGTTTATATTCATTCACAGCTGTTTCATCTGGTAAATCCTCAACACTTGCCAACAATCCCAAGTCGTTACCCGACAAGATTTTTGACGCTTTAATATCTGCTGGCAACTGATCAAAACCGATTCCAATCGTGGTCAGTGGCTTTGCAACTTCAAACATCGATTGCTCGTTGGCGTGGCAATACCAATTTCCACCCATCCGCGCAACTAGATTAATTTTAAGTTGATCAATCATCCCGTTTTCATCCATGATTTCCTCTGCGATGTGCAATTTAACCACCTCACAAATCACCAAGTTTCCTGCACCTCCTTCTGTTCCGAGCTCTTTCACCTCCAACACGTTGCATTCCAACTGGACCGGAGATTCAGCAACTCTTCGCGGACGAATCAATTCAGATTCCAACGCGGTGAATCCTGCTTTCACAAATTCATCGACATCCGAAGCGTAAGGCGAGCTACTCAAACTTGTCTGCTGAACCATATCAAAATTCACAATATTGATGACCACTTCTGGAACCATTTTCACATTGTTATACGTGTCTTTGGTTGTATTCGTCCGGCCATTTCTCGCGGGAGAAAAAATCAATATCGGCGGATTTGCGCTAAACACATTGAAAAAACTGAACGGCGACAAGTTGTGATTTCCGTCCAAATCAACCGTAGAAGCAAAAGCAATTGGTCGGGGTCCAACAGCACCCATCAACAATTGATGCAAACGCGGAATAGGCAATTCTTTCGGATTTAAATCGATCATCATCTTTTTCAATTTTACTGCAAAGTTACTTTGATTTTAAGTGCAAATGAAACCCACGTTCTTGTTTTTTTCCACAAATTCACAAAAACGACAGGAAGTGAATCACATGTTGTGATTTTAACGGATCGACGTATGAGAAAAAAGAAAAACAAAAGCCCCACGCGCAAAAAGGGACTAAAAATGAACCAACTAACATTAAACACACAAGAAATTGACGCTTTTTTTTACGAATTATTTGCATGAACGAAAATTAGAACTATCTTTGCACACCATTTTAAAGATGGTAAAGACATAAAATTAGCAGAAACAAACGAGTTTTACGGTTAATTTTGATGCACGCAGATGTGGTGGAATTGGTAGACACGCTAGACTTAGGATCTAGTGCCGCGAGGTGTGAGAGTTCGAGTCTCTCCATCTGTACTTAATAAGAATGGTGTAAGTAAACTTATGCCATTTTTTGTTTGTAATAGATAGAACAATAATAAAACAATTGTTGAAATGAACGTAATTCGTGAAGACGTAAATGCATCGAGTGCAATCTTGAAAGTACAAATTGCACCAGCTGATTACCAATCTAAAGTAACAACTGCTTTAGAGAAATACAGAAAACAAGTGAAAGTTCCTGGATTCCGTCCTGGTAAGGTACCGATGGGAATGATCCAAAAACAATACGGAAAAGCGATGTTGGCTGAAGAGTTGAACAAAATCGTTAGCGATTCTCTATTTAGTTATGTGAATGATAACAAGATCGAAATTTTAGGAAATCCAATTCCAAAAACGGATGTTGAAGTAAAAGGTGATTTCAACAATCCAGGTGATTTTGAATTCACGTATGAAATTGGATTGGCACCAAAAATTGAATTGTCATTGACCAGCAAAGATAAATTCGATTACGTAAAAGTAAAAATTGATGCTGACTTGATTGGTAAACAAATTGATGATTTACGTCGCCGTTACGGAAAGCTAGTAGCTTCTGAACAAGTAGGTGATCAAGATATGATTTTGGCTCAATTCGTTGAATTGAATGCAGATGGAACAATCAAGGAAGGCGGAATTCTCCACTCTTCAACCATTTCGATGGAATTTGTTGAAAACAAAGATGCACAAGCTGCGTTGAAAGGTGCAAATGTAGGTGACAAAATTGTTGTAAACCCTGTACACGTTTCTAGAGGTGGAAAAGATACAGCTGCGATGCTTGGAATTTCAGAAGAAGCTTTGGAAACAATTTCTGACAAATTCCAAATGACCATCAACGAAATTCGTCAAATGGAATTGGCTGAGTTGAACCAAGAATTGTTTGACAAGTTATTTGGTCCAGGTGCAATTACAACCGAAGAAGAATTGAAAGAGCGCATCGCAAAAGACTTGGAAATGATGTTTGCAAATGATTCTGATCGCTTGTTGACGCGTTCGGTTTACGATAGTTTGGTTGCCAATACGAAAGTGGATTTACCAACCGATTTCTTGAAACGATGGATTCAACTTTCAAACGAGAAGCCAATTACGATGGAAGAAATCGAAGCGCAATTCGATGGATACGAGAAAAGTATGAAATGGCAATTGATTCAAGGACACATCTTCAAATCAAACGACATTAAAGTAGACCAAGCAGAGGCGTTAGAATACACTAAATCGCTATTGGTGAATCAATATGCACAATACGGAATTCCTGCTCCAGAAGACAAGGAATTGACCACTTCTGCGATTCAGGTTTTGACTAACAAAGAAGAATCTGCGCGTGTTTACGACATGTTAGCGGAAACAAAATTGACTGAGTTTTTCAAGAAAACGGTTAAATTGACTGATAAGATGGTTTCATACGATGAGTTCGTTGAAATCGCCTCTAAATAAGTTATACAATAGATTGCAAAGAGAGCCATTCTGAAAGGAGTGGCTTTTTTTATGGTTATTTTTTTTTGGTGTTAAACCATATAAGGCATCGAAGAACATAGAAGTTTTTTTTTTGAAAGTGAACCATATAAGGCATCGAAGAACATAGAAGTTTTTAGTGTTGAACCATATAAGGCATGGAAGGACATAGAAGTTTTTTTTGAAAGTGAACCATATAAGGCATCGAAGAACATAGAAGTTTTTAGTGTTGAACCATATAAGGCAT
>SSGT01000116.1 GCA_008017065.1 Crocinitomicaceae bacterium | reverse complement strand
TTTTTGATGGATTACAATCCGATGGCAAACGTCGTTTCGATGTGGCGTTGGATGTTGTTTGGAATGGGAGATTTTCAGTGGGTTTGGATTCTGAATCTTGGAATCGTTAGTATGTTGTGCGTTTCCGGAATGTTTTTCTACAATCGAAAAGAGAATGAATTCACGGATTTTGCGTAGGGGTGATTTATTGCAAAATCGAAACATTATTTTATGCACTATTTTTTACGGATTACCTTATTTTTTTGTATTTTTAACTGATTCGTTTTTTACTACTGCATGAGGTATGTAAGCTCATATTTCAGAAGTAGTTACATTAAGAAATATCGAGTAGGTAACATGTTCAACGTGTGACTGAAAGGGCGAAGCTGTATAATTTTATGATATGAGTTTAGAGACTTTTGATGTGATTTGGCTAACAGGTCAGCCAGGAGCGGGGAAAACCACGTTGGGCGAAGCGATTAAAAATGAAATCGGTCAAAACACGATCTTGATCGATGGAGATGATATTCGACTTTTGTTTGATAATCAAGATTACTCAATCGAAGGAAGGAGAAAAAACATTGAATTTGTTCAAAAATTAATTGAGTTTTCAATCAAAAATAACCATATCCCAATTGTATGTTTAGTTTCGCCATTTCTCGATTTAAGAGAACAAACCAAAACAAAATTCAAGACACTTGAAATTTATGTACATTGTCAAGATATCCGCGGGAGAGAGCATTTTCATGTCGATTACTATGAAAAACCACAAAAAAATTATTTGGAAATCGATACCTCAGGTAAAACAGTAGAACAATCATTCAAACAAATATTAAATCGAATAAACCATGATGAATTTTCTAGCCAAGGCAGATAAAGTAACGTCTTCCTCCGAAAAACAATATGCCATGTTTTGTGGTAGATGGCAACCACTGCACGAGGGTCATCAATACATTTTCAAGCAAAGTATGGATGCTGGAAACAATGTTCTTATTTGCATTCGAGACGTGAAACCGGACGAGAAAAATCCCTACACAGCACAGGAAGTATTGGAAAATATTGAGGCATTTTACAAACAAGAGATTCACGAAGGAAAAGTGAAAGTGATGGTTATTCCAGACATCTGCAGCATTAATTTTGGAAGAGGTGTTGGGTATGACATCATTGAGCATGTCGTTCCAGAAGAAATTGCAGCGGTTTCTGCTACAAAAATAAGAGAACAACTAAAGTCAGAAGGAAAATTGTGAAGAAGAGATACTTAATTAGGTACAATACAAACTCGAATTCACAGCATGATCGCTGGCGAATTTTGGACGAAGAAATCGAATATTTGGTTTCAGAGATCCGAGTAAACGTACCTTCATATACATCGACAGACTGGATCGAAGGAATTGGAGAGAAACACCATATCACTTGTGAAGGCGTGTTGAATATTGAAAATAATTGTGCAATTATCGACAGATGGATGGCGAGTTAGCGATAGAAGTTTTGAATGTTTCCAAAGTTTATCCGTTGAGACAAGCAAAAATAGATGAACAGGGCAATCGAAGCCACGAGCATCATGCATTGAAAGATATATCCTTTCGGATCAAGAAAGGTGAATCAGTAGGGATCATTGGGCACAACGGAAGCGGAAAAAGTACCTTGCTCAAAATTCTGGCTGGTGTCACTAAACCCACTTCTGGTTCAGTAAAAATTCGGGGACGAGTAGCGAGTATTTTGGATATTGGAGCAGGCTTTCACCCCGAATTGAGTGGTCGAGAAAATGTTTTTCTAAACGGACAAATTCACGGCTTCGCAAAAAAAGAAATTGAAGCAAAGTTTGATGAAATTGTTGCTTTTTCGGGCATCGAAAAATTCATTGAAGAACCGGTAAAAAATTATTCTAACGGGATGTATCTGCGTTTGGCATTTTCGATCATGGTTCATTTGGACTTTGATGTGTATTTGTTTGATGAGGTGATGAGTGTGGGGGATTTTGAATTTATGATGAAATCAAAAGACAAAATCGAAAAACTTCATTTCGAAAATAAAACAGTTGTGTATGTAAGCCATAATTTCATGGAATTACAAAATCAGACGCTTTTTATTTATTTAGAAAATGGGATTTTGAAGGATGTGTCAACTAAGGTGAGTGCTTTGGATGATTACTTGGAGCATTATCTTGAATCAAGTTCCTTTAAAGTCATAGAAAAGGATGTTGATTTAACAGATTTTCCTGAAAACAATTCAGCAACTTTAATTGTCAATAAAGTTCGATTTTACCAAAATGGAAACAATTCAATTTTTTGCACAAGTTTCCCATTTACGATTGAAATTGAGTATGATAAGTTAACCAGTAATGACACCATTGATGTTGTTTTTACAGTTTCTGATTTTCAAGGGAATATGATTCTTTCCTCATCGCCATTTATAACAGGCGATTTTAGTAATGAAACTAAAATGGGGAAATATAGTATCCAATGTGAAATCCCGAATGATTTATTTAACGAGCAAATTTATAGGATAAGTATCTATTTTCTGAAAAATAGTTTAAGCGCTGTTACGAACCCGAAGAATTCAAAGGTAAGTTCCATGCAGAAACTGAAAGCGTCTGAAGTCGTATTTTGCTTATCTGATATTATCGTTTTTAAGCCCTATTTCCGAAAAAATGACAAGCATGCAAATTTGAGTTCGTTGAATCTGAAAGGAAGATTGCTTAGTGGATTTAAATGGAATGTTTCTTAGTTAGAACGTATATTTATGAAGTATAATTATGATTTGGTATTAGAGTACATACTTTCTCAGCAAGATGAAGACGGTAGTTTTATAACTTATCGAATCAATCCAAAGCAGTATCCTAACCAAAAGGTGAAACGAATCCCTGATCCATCTCCCTTTTTAACAGCGAACATACTTTACAGTTTAATGTGTAGTAATGATGTAAGGTTTGAAACGATTATAGAACGTGGTCAGCAGTTTTTAATTTCAATGGGGACGAGCGGATTTTGGAGATTTTGGCCAAAAAATACGCAATCAGATGTAGTACCGTTTGATTTAGACGATACAGCAATCTGCTCATTTGTCTTGAAGGATAAAATAACTTTTGATAACAGAAAAGTCATCTCGCGAAATGTAGATAAAAATGGATATTTCTATACTTGGTTAAGACCTTCTTTTCGTTTTTTTGTTTCGCATCCGTCTGAATTTTCACTTTTTATAAAGTCGATTTTTGAGTCATTTAAAACGTTATTTAGAAAAAAATTATTAGGACTTAGTGACAAAGAGCCTGCTGTTGCTGCAAACGTTTTGCTTTACTTAGGTCAAAGCGATAAGAATAAGAAATGTATAGAAATTATAATAAAAGAAGTAGAAACTCAGGATTTTGAGCTTCAATTTTATGAAGATGAAATTTGTTTATACTATCATATTTCGAGAGCATACAAAAATGGGATTTCGTCTTTTCAAAAAGTAAGTGATATTATTTGTAATCGTATTGCTGAGAGAGTATTACATGATTCGGAATTGACAGATCTGCACAAAGTAATGGCAGCTAATGTTTTACTGGATTTTGGCGGTTTTCACGATGTATCGAGTTTAATGATTCATTCATTAATTCATAGTAGTAAATTCCCTGACAAGTGGGAAGCGGATACGTATTTTTGTGGAAAACAGAGAATATTCCAAGCAGGCTCCCCAGTACTCACCGCCGCTTTATTAGTGGAAGCGATGGCTAAATTGAATCGCAATGAAAAATAAACTGATCCATATTGGATACCGCAAGGCGGCTTCAACGTTTCTGCGCGATTGGTTTTTTTTCCACCCTAGCTTGCATCTACAGCCGTACTCTCAGGAACCTGATTTGGCAGAAGTACAATCAAATGATTATTTAGTTTTCAGCGAAGCGTTTCTGCTGTTTAGAGGAAATGATCGACCACGCACGATAGAAAATTTGCAACAGTTCCAGCGTGAAAAGTGTCGTGAATTGAAAGCAAAATTTCCAACTGCTAAAATTCTTCTCATCGCGCGATCACCCGAAAAATCAATCGTGTCTGAATATTCTGAATACATCAAAAATGGGGGAATACAAACGTTCGATTCGATGAAAAATGATCCCCTGCATCAAGCTTATTTTTTGGGACACTACAATTACAATTTTGTAATCGAACTTTACACAAACGCATTTGGTAAGGAGAGCGTTCTTGTATTACCAATGGAGTTATTGCAAGATCGACCTACGCAGTTTATAAAAGAACTAGAGACGTTTTTGGATGTACCTCACGTTGAGTTTGCTCATCACAAAAGAAATTCATCTCGAACTCCCAATCAGTTGTGGGCATTTCGCATGATTTCGCTGTTTGTTTGGAGAATGACTGCTGTTTTTGGTAAGAAGCGCAAGGGAATCTATTATGTATACATGCGGTATTTAGAAAAGGAAAGCTACACAAATAAAAAGTTGGCAATACCCATCAAATTGCTTCTCCTTTTTAAATGGAAAAAAGAGCCAGTTTTTGAGGTGCCACGAGCACTTTTAATAGAATTAAAGAATCAAGCACAGTGCTTACAAACGTTCCCGTATTTTGACTCGTATTCGAATGAATATTTTAACACTTAATTGCTCTCTGTTTTGTCGAATGTTTTAATTCAAATTGGATTCCCCAAAACGGGATCCACCTACTTACAGGAATGGTTCAAGGCCCATCCGTCAATCATGTATGGCGGTAAAAGCATTCTTGGTTTTTACGATTCGTGGGAGATTGAGAGATATGTTCAACAAGCAACGTATTTTCAGTACCATACAATCAAACTTTCAGCAATCGGTTTGAGAGGAAATGTACATCAAATGATTCAATCCGACTTTACGAATAATCAAATTGATTTATATCAAGCCCGTTTAGCAGAAACAATGTATCGACTTTTTCCGACTGCAAAAGTGTTAATTGTCACACGCGGTTTTAAATCGATGCTCGCTTCATTATATACAGAATACATTGTAACTGGTGGAACGGCTCCTTTTTCCGCATTTTTTGATCAGTATAAACCGGGTATTTTAAAAGCATACAATTACGACAACTTGGTGCGTTGTTTTCAAACGGTCTACGGTGAAGAAAATGTTATTGTGTTGCCTTTTGAGTTACTTCAAGACGATCCGAATAAATTTATTCAGTCGATTGAAAGAGCGCTTCAAATCGAGAACTCCATTCAATTTGCAACATCCAAAGTTAATGCGTCGCCAACAAAAAAGTATTTGTACGCCAATTTACGGCTTTCGAATTTTGTTTATAAATCGATTCGTTTTTTTCCGTTAGCAGTTCAGCGCAGGTTGTATGGCTTCTATGCACGCCTGCTTAACAAGCGAAAAAACCATTTTCTCATCCAGAAATTAGCACTGCTTTCAAAAAAAGAGATTGAAGTCGAGGTCACAAATCAAATGCTCGCACCTTTTCAATCAAACGCGGCGGTATTGAAAGAAAGAATGGCGTTCAGTAACTATTTAGACGAATATTTGCTTATGTAATAGATTTTTTTTTTAAATTGAGTACCTGATTTGTTGTTCTTCAGACAATCAAACAAAAAGTTGAAACAAAATTTTAGTCAATGAAGGTAGTCAGCGATGTATTTTGGGTGTTCTGTTTTGTTTTGTTTTCCAACATTTTATTTCCGTGGTCGGTCGTTGCTCAAGATGCACGAATTGATACTACATGGTTTGGAAATTGGGATGAAAGGGTTTTAATTGAGTTAAAAAATAACCATACGAATCCGATCACTTTTTCACTACATATCAAAGACTGGTTTTACCTAACGGAGGAGCATATCATTGATAATGTAAAGCAGATACCTGATCAATTTGCAAATGAACCATTGGAACAGAAAGCGTGGCGATTTGTAATACAGTCGGTTGATTTCACGCAGGCGCTTACTCAGGAAAACTGGGGGCATTCGCCTGAATTATTAGTTAATTCTATCGGTAGAGGACAATGTGACGACTTGGCAACGTTCTTGAGTTACCTTTGGAGAAAGTTGGGGTTCGAATCTCGTGTGTGGGAGTTGGGTGGACATGTGGTGCCCGAAGTTTTCATAGATGGTAAGTGGAGATTGTTTGATCCTTCTTATCAAGTGTATTATACAAATGGTGATTCTCAAGTTGTTGGTGTCGAAGAATTGGGTATGAATCCTGAGTTAATTACGAATCCAGTAAGACAGAATTCGGTTCATAATCCAAATTTGATTTCGGTGGCAAAAGGATATTCAAAGATCGCAGCGCATCTATATTCAACAACCGAAGACAATTTCGTTCAAACTTGGTACGACAACATACCTTCGCCAACCGAAAATCTATTCATGTTGCCTGCATTCAGCTCGGTCAAATTTCCAGTCAGCGCGGAAGAGTTGAATTCAAGAACCGTGAAAACTCCTCGGGAATATTTGGTCGTTTCATTGCAAAGTCGTGACACGGCAAGTTTGAAAATACCCTTGGTGATTGATCGTATCGAAGGTTCCGGCAATGTGATGATTGATTCAATTAACTATAGCATCAATTCAGAGAGTCTAATCCAACACTTGAAAACAACAAAAACATTCATTAGTGAGCTCAAGTTCACAGCAGGATCAGTGGCTCAAGTTTATTATTTGATGCGTATCCCGGAAAATTCACCTTCATTTTACACTGTTTCGATCGAAGGTGAAAATACGGAGCAACTCGCTATTCATTTTAGAAATACCGAAAAAAATGGAGAGTCGAAATTGAATCGGGTTCGGGATAGTATATTCTCTGCGCGCATCAAATGGTATGAAAGTCAGCAGTCAAAAATGAAGGCTTTTTTCGTATCCGTAGATCCGGGTTCATCGCTTCAGCAAAAGATGACTGTGCTTGGCGAGTATTGTTTTCAAGAGTTGCAGCAAGAAAATTATATTCGAACTGGTTACACGAGTGAACAATTTAACCAGCAACTTAACCACATTTTCCAATCGGTTAAAGTGGGTAAAATCTCGAAAAAATTTGAGCTTCTTGCTGAAGACCCGCTTCTTTTCTTGATCTTTTTTACGACATTGGAAAGCGATGGCGTTGAATTCATTTTGAGTTCATTCTAAGGCTTTTTCACACAGAAATCTAATTACTACAAGATGATTACAAAGTTATTGAATCGTGCAAAATTGCTTTTCAAAAATGACAAACATATTCATTCAAATTATCAACCCGTCGCAAACGATCTACTTACTGCATACAATGCGCATCGGACGTTAAAACACCCAAAAGCACTATGTCATGCTCCATTCATGAATTTGTACTTTGGCCGACAGGGAAATGTATTGGTATGTTGCCACAATCGAAAACACATTATAGGAACGTATCCAAGTCAGTCTGTTTCGGAAATATGGAAAGGCGCGAAGCGAAAAGAGCTAACCGAATATTTGAGACACAACGATCTCTCTTCGGGTTGTCATGTGTGTAAATGGGATTTAGAGCAAAAACAGTTTGAAAATGTAAAAGCGATTCATTTCGATCCTTTTCCAGTGAATTTCGATTATCCAGCGGTAATGGAATTTGAATTAGATAACACTTGTAATTTGGAATGCACGATGTGTTCGGGTGAATTTTCATCTACAATTCGAAAAAACAGGGATGGTAAAGCGCCGATTAAAAGTGTCTATGATGCACAATTTGTAGAACAATTAGATCCATTTATTACGAGGCTTACAACAACGCGTTTTAGCGGTGGTGAGCCTTTCTTAATTGATCTTTATTTTGATATTTGGTCAAAAATTGTAGCGATGAATCCAACTTGTTTGATTGCGGTTCAATCCAACGGAACGGTGTTGAATAGTCGAGTAAAATCCTTGTTGGAGAAAGGGCGATTCGAAATCGGAATCTCCTTGGATGGGTTGTCAAAATCTACGTATGAAAGAATTCGGAAAAATGCAAATTTTGAGCGCGTACTTGAGAACATAGCTTATTTTGCTGATTATTGCAAACGAAAAAACACGTGTTTTAGAATCTCCGTTTGTGCAATGCGTGAAAACTGGCGTGAGATACCACTTTTCCTACATTTTTGCGAGCAGTACCACGCCCAATTGGAAATACACAATGTGTGGTTTCCGCCAAATTCCTCGTTGTGGAATTTAGAAAAGGAAATGCAAAAAGAAATTGTCGACTTTTTAACGGAAGCATTGGATCAGTTCCAACCGTTGAAAAAAAGCAACAACCTGCGAAATTATCAAGCATTCATCCAGCAGGTTCAAACATGGTATGAGACAAATAACGCAGTTGAACCAATCGATGACCAATTTTCCGGCTCATTTCGAGAAGAACTTACACAGTTGATTCGTAATCATATTTTGGCGGATAAATCCATAAAACCAGAGGCAGCAGAATTTAAAATTCAACAGTTATTGACGAAAGTGGATCATGTTTTTGATCGTTTTAACAGTGACGAAAAAATTGAATTGGCATCTAAAAGAATGATACAAGTACCGATTGAGCTAATCGTTTCTTCGCTTAGCTTTGAAAATGAAGAGCGTATTCATGAACAAGCGATTGCATTTCTAAACAAATAAACACAATGAATTTTCTTTCGAAAAAAGTTATCGATTTTTTTGTTAAAAAGCAAGTAGTGTATCACCCGATACCCAAGAAACAGCTCGACGCATTTAATCAGACGCGCACCGGTGGGGCAAAGTCACTCGTCTGTTATGCACCGTTTAGGAACTTATACTTTAGGCATCAGGGAAAAGTGGTCGCCTGTTGTTACAACCGAGAATATGTGTTAGGCACTTATCCGGAGAAAAGCATTCATGATATTTGGTTCGGAAATGAAGCTGAAAAATTACGGAATCACATCAAAAATAACGACTTGACACTCGGTTGCTTCGGTTGCGAAAACCTTTTTAGGGCTGGAAATTATGATGCTGTTAAAGCAAAAATGTATGACGAATACTCAGAGAATAAAAAAAAGTATCCGAGTGTAATGGAATTCGAATTGTCAAACACATGCAATTTGGAATGCATCATGTGCAACGGCGAGTTTTCTTCATCAATTCGAAAAAACAGAGAAAAAAAGCCTCCACTTGAGGACGTTTATGACGATGAATTTGTAAAACAATTGGAGGACTTTATTCCCTATTTAGATGAAGTGAAATTTTATGGTGGAGAGCCATTTTTAATTCCCGTTTATTATGAAATTTGGGATAAAATTGCTACTGAAAATCCAAATTGTCGTATATCTGTTCAAACGAATGCCACAACACTCAACAACCGAGTAAAGAATTGTTTGGAAAAAGGAAATTTTCATTTGAATATATCTCTAGATTCGTTGAATAAAGAAAACTTTGAGCGTATTAGAAAAAATGCAAATTTTGAACGAGTTATCGAAAATTTACATTTTTTCCATGCTTATGCAGTTTCAAAATCAACATTTTTTGGAATTTCAACTTGCGTAATGAAAGAAAATTGGAGGGAATTGCCAGCGTTTATTCATTTTTGCAATCAATTAGAGGCTCCAATTTATTTTCATACCGTTTATTTTCCATCTCAACGAGCTTTGTGGAATCTAGACTCGCGTGAATTAAATGAAATTCATGATTTTTTGTCGCAACAAACCTTCCCTACAGATTCAGAAATCCAACGAAAAAATAAAATTCATTACGAAAACACATTGAGTTTAATTGAAAAGTGGAAACTTCAAGCTGAAACTCTGGATCAATTTTTTGAACATTTTGTGCCCAATAAAGAATCGGTAGACACTATCCATGTTCTGTATTTTCTTTTTCAAAACAGTATTTCAGCTAAGACAGGTCAGATTGACAACCAAGGAGAATTGTTGTTGCAGTTTGTTTTTAAAAGGATGAATCAATTGTTTAATTTATTACCAGATAACTTTCCGATTGACACCATTTTGATAAGGATGAAAGAATTTGGTGTCAATCTATGTATTGATGCTTTGCGTAATCAAAATGAAGAAATATTAGTCAATCAATTGCTTTCCAACAGAAATGAAAATTAAAAAATATTTACTCCACGTCGGTTATCCAAAAGCCGGATCAACGCTACTAGGAGATTGGTTTGATAAACATCCTTCTATTGGTTTTTCAGATTTTACAATCGGAGGAATCAAGGATACCAATGCACTGATTCAACTATCAAAAATTGACGCTAGCGCGCAGCCTGATGTTGCAGTTGTTAGAGATATGCGTTTTTCAATCCCCAGAATTGAGGAGATTGATTTACAAGATATTTCAAAAATTAAAAAGGATCAGCAACGGATTTGCGAAACATTGTATTCCTTTTTCCCAAATTCAAAAGTACTCATTGTAACGCGTGGTTATAAATCACTGATATCAGCCAATTATTCGCAATACATCAAAGAAGGAGGAACCTATAATGTGTCAGAAATTCAAAAGTTTACGTTTCTATTGAAGGAGCTTTTTGATTATAGCTATTTAGTTGAACAATACATTCAAAAATTTGGAAGTGACAATGTACTTGTCTTACCATTTGAGTTATTGAAGGACGATTCGCTCTTGTTTTTTGATTGTATTGAAAAACATCTCGATATTCCACATCATGAATTCAAACCGCTTGTTTTAAATCCTTCACTTACGTTAGCTGAAGCAAAACGCCTACGACAAAAAAGCTTGTTTGTCGAACGTTTTACAAACCGATTTGGAGCGGTCGGTGAACGCTTAAAAAGGAGGTACATCGAATCGAGGAGAAAAAAAGCATTTGATTGGGATTCTACAGAAATCGAAAACTTTCAAGTAAAAGTAAATAATCCACTGGTTGAATTGGACGAAACAATGTTGAGTCAATTCTACATGAATTCTGGATCGTTGAAAAACTATCCTGTCTTCAAGGCGTATTATACTCATTATGGAATTTCATGAATAGACGGGCACTTTTTACGAGCTTATTGCTTCATTTCTACGTCGGATGTTGTTTGGGACAAGAAAAATCACAGGTGATTGATCAGGATTCAATCGGCATTGTTTTGAAAGCAGATAGCCCAGATCAACAGCGGATACGAATTGAAAACGTCGGGCTGGATGATGCTGTGTTTTCGTTCAAGTTGAATGGTCAGTTTTTCAAAAGCACAGATGATGTAATTCAAGCTATTCAACGATTTGAGAATGCGGTTGATAACGAGCCGATCCAACAGAAAACATGGAGGTTTGTGTGCGCTTCAATCGCGTATAACTTACCACTAGTGCAAAATCATTGGCAGCAAAGTCCACTGATTTTGTTGAATAGCATAGGGTATGATAAATGTGGAAACCAAGCTGAACTATTAGCTTTTTTGTGGAGAAAATTGGGTTTTGATACGCGGATCTGGTCGCTCAAAGGACACATTGTACCCGAAGTATTTGCCGATGGACGTTGGCAAATGTTTGATCCATCTAATCAAGTTTATTATTTAAATCAGCATGGAAAAGTTGCAAGTGTTGAAGAGTTAGCGAATACTCCAGCATTGATTACAAACCCAGTTCAAAAAGTTTCATTGAATTTAAATTCAGTGAATAAGTCTATCTTAGAGTCAGTAAGTCACAGCAATTTTTTAGCATCTATTTATGCCTCGGTGGATAATAATTACGTTTATTCGCCCAACTTTTTAGGCGACACATCTGTCACTGAATTTGCGTTGCGTTTACCTCCAGCGGCTGTATTTGATTTTCCACTTTTTTATCCAAATTTACCTCAACCGAAATTTCGATTTTTAGATTACAACAGCGCTAATGCGCGTTTAAAAATCCCTAAAAATTGGATTGGTCAAATTAATCTACCCCTTGTAATCGCTAGCATAGCTGGAGAAGGAATTATAAAAGTAAACGACAAGAAATTTGTTGTTGGTTCTGCGGATTTAAACGATTACCTAACTGCGTTTTCTGAATTTAACTACCGTGTCGAAGTGGATGGAAGTCAAGGAGAAATCGAAATTATTTATTTAATTAATGGTTCATTTTCATCATTGAAAACGTACAATCAGCTCGAGGTAGTGGGTACAAATACACGAAGTCTTGCGGTTACCATTGAGTCACTCGACTCCATGTATTATCTATCGCAGGCAACGAGTCAATTATTTACGAAAAATTTGACTGATTTGCTTTTTGCGTTGGAATCCCATAATGAGCGGTTAACAAAACTTATTGGAAAAAACAAAATCAGGAGTTGGAGCGATGTATCCCGGAAAACGGCTAAAATGATCTCATTTTTGAATCAAGTTGGGTATCCAGTACCTATCGCAAGTGAGCTAATAGTTGCAAAAATAGCAGAGCTGGAGCGCACGATGAAGCCGAAATTTGCAGTAGTTTTCTTTGAATTTCTTCATGAGCCTAGAAATTTTATGTTGTTTGTTGCATTTCTCTGTTCCCATTCGGCTGATGAAATAAATCTTTTGACGAAAGAATTACTTCAAAAAAACAAGACAAAATGAGTGAGGTGTGGAGAGTTTACCGGATGTCTAATTGGTACCATAGTTTGATACCACTTTTACTTGGTCATGTCTTCTTCTTTGTACTTTATCTTCAGATTCCAACTTCGTTTGAGTTGGCGTATTGTATTGTTTTGTTCTTAATCTCTGCGTTCGGTTTTGCTGGTTTTGGGTTTCTCGTAAATGATTTTTTTGACAAAGAGTCGGATTTTTTGGCGGGAAAACCAAATCGTTTGCAGGAAACCAAATTATCGCACGTTGTATGTTATCTCTTGTTGAGTTTGATGATTGCTATTTTTCCTTGGTTTTTCTTACCTGTTTCAACTACAACGATCTCTCTAATTATTGCTCAATTTATACTGTATTTACTGTATTCTCTTCCGTTTTTAAGGTTCAAAGCACGACCGTTTATTTCAAATGTTATCGATGCAGGATATGCCTATTTGATTCCCTTTTTACTCACGGCTAATGTCATGTCACTGTTTTCGAATCAAATCATTGACGTTTATGTTTATCTCGGATTTTCTGTGATGCTTCTTCTTGTTGGTTTTACGAATCTTTTAATCCATCAATGGTTCGATCGGGAATTTGATGTTGCGTCGTCTATCCGTTCAACTCCGATTTGGATCGGACCTATTCGCACGGAGAAGTTGATGCATTTTCTGATTGTTCTGATTGTAATTTTCATCTTGTCTAACTTCCTGATGTTATCGGTGACTGATCCGCAGTGGTGGAGTGTCGTTTTTGTTTTTGTATTTCTCATAAACGAAATGGTTCAAACCTACAGCTCGTCTAAAGACAATTCAATTCAACGTGAAATCAATGCTGGATTTAGGTTGAATCAATTTTTTCAATTTTATTTGCCTGTTGTTTGTCTGATTTTATTGGCTTATAGTTCGCCGATTTGGTTGGGTATTTTGTTTCTTTTTGTACGTTTTTCGCAAAAAAAATGGCCGCTTCGGCAACGATTAAAGCCATTTTCACCTATTTTCCCAGCACTTGTTTTTGGTTTAAGAAAGCTTAAATCGATTACCTCTTTTTTAATTAATCGATTTGTATATTGGGCGTTTAGGGTTGTAGGAATTGATTTAATCCATGAAAAGAAGTCGGCGATTCAATTTTTAAAAGAAAAATGGATTCATTAAACAGTACGCAAATGGGAATTACAAATTGAATTATGTGCGGAATTACAGGAATTATTTCAAACCAACGCATCGATAAGCAAGCGCTCGAGCAATCAGTTTCTGTATTGAAGCATCGGGGTCCCGACGGAAACGGAGTGTTTGTTTCAACAAATGGTTGTGTTGGATTTGGACACAGTAGATTAGCGTTTTTAGATGTTTCCGCAGAAGCGAATCAACCGTTATCAACTTCTAATGGACATCTCACAATCACATTCAACGGTGAAATATATAATTTTTTGGAGTTGAGAGTTGAACTTCAATCTGCTGGTTACAAATTTGTTACACATTCCGATACAGAAGTTCTGTTAACTGCTTACGAATGTTGGGGGACAGAGATGCTTTCGAAGTTGAAGGGCATGTTTGCATTCGCAATTTATGATTCGATAAACAAGCATGTTTTTTTAGCAAGAGATCGTTTTGGGATTAAACCGCTTTACTACGGTGTTTTTGGTACTTCGTTTGTTTTTGGTAGTGAAATTAAGGCACTTTTTCCATTTTCTGACGTCAAAAAGAAAATTCGGAGGCAATCGGTCGCAACTTTTTTAGCGAATCGATATGTCCCTTCACCGCACACGATTTGGGAGGGAATTTTCCAACTGCCAGCGGCAACAAGTTTATACCTTAATTGTGAAACGTTTGAACAAGAAATAAGCCAGTACTGGAAGTTGGATATTAGAAATGATCTAGGCAATATTCAGCAGACTGAAAAAGAGGTTAAAAATTTGATTTTGAATTCGATTTCACAGCATTTAAGAAGCGATGTACAGGTTGGTTCTTTTTTGTCCGGTGGCATGGATTCGTCGCTACTCGTTGTGGGTATGAAAGAATTAAATTATGATCCAATTGAGGCATTCTCACTTGGATTCGATGGATGGAGTGACAGTGAGCACTTTCATGCGCGTGATGTCTCTGTTGCATTGGGCATCACATTACACGAGAAACTGGAGGGAGTTTCATCGTTGGACATCGTCGATAACTTGATGTATTTTTACGATAATCCGATCGCGGACATTTCAATTGTTCCCACTTTTTCAATCAGTAAACTTGCAAGTTTACATGTGAAAGCAGTGCTTTCGGGAGAAGGAGCAGATGAATGCTTGGCTGGATATTGGTGGCAAAAACCAGAACGATTTTTGTTTAAAAACAAGTTCCAACAATACAAAGCAAAGTTATTCGGTACAAGTTTTGAGCAAATAAAGGGCCACTACATCCAGGCAGCAAGTATGGGAATGTTTGACTCGAGCGAGTTAGAAAACGCTTTCACCGAGGAATGGAAAACAGCGATACCGTCGGATCCGTTTGGCCACCTTGATAAATTCTACAAACGTGGAATTTCAACATTAAAGCAAATCCAGTTTTTAGACTTAAACTTATTCATGACCGAATTAGTATTGGCGAAGATTGATCGGGCGACGATGGCAAATTCGCTCGAGGCACGCGTTCCATTTTTGGATCATGAATTGGTTGAAAAGCTATTCTCATTGGATGAGAAGTTGTATTTTGACGAAAAAATTCAAAAGAAAATGATTCGGTCGTTTTTGGAGAAAAAAGTACCATCAACCGTATACAATCGAAACAAACAAGGTTTTGTTGGACCAAATTCTTTTTACGAAAATGAAGCGACTTATCGCGAAAAATTAGTCGATGGACGTTTAGTAAACGATGGTGTGATAAAATCTTCATACATTGACAAGTTGTTACAAACGAACGACTACTGGCGGTTGTGGAAGTTGTATGTTCTTGAATGTTGGTGGAGAGTATGGTGTTAATTTCAAGTGTTTTCCATGAAAAAAATTAGTATTACCGGAATCGCGGGCTTTATAGGAATCCATCTATATCAAAAGTTGAAAGATACCTACGTTGTGACTGGAGTCGATCGGTTGAATCCAGACGCGGTAGCAAGTGTCGATCGCAGTAAACGTATCCCCGATTGTAGAATTGATTCAGCGGGTAGTTTCTTGAATACGGAGTCCATAAAACCAGATTTAGTGATACATTTAGCTGCTTCTACTGGGATTAGGAATTCTATTTTTGAACCCGATCTGTATCTCGAAAATAATGTAGTTCAAACCTTTCAATTACTTGAAGCTTGCAGAAAGAACGGGGTTAAATACGTGATTTATGCAAGTAGTTCTTCTGTCTACGAGCCAGGTTTGGGAGTGATGAATGAGCAATCAGCGACCGAAAAACAGCTTTCTTTTTATGGTACAACAAAAAAGATAAGTGAAATTATGATCGAAAATTATTGCCGACAGTTTGGATTGGTTGCTATCGGCTTGCGGTTTTTTACCGTTTACGGTTCATGGATTCGCCCAGACATGGCTGGATTTTTGTTCATGGAGTCGATTAGAAAGGGCAATCCCATTCGGTTGTACAATCAAGGAGAAGTGTTTCGTGACTTTACACATGTGAGTGATGTTGTACATGCAATAGCGTTGTTGGTTGAAAAAATTCAGTCCGAACCGTCGGGCACGCATCAGCTGTTTAACATTGGATTTGGAACTCCAGTATCAATTTTGAATTATGCGCAAGTGATCGCAAAAAACATGAAGTTGCCGCTCGTCTATGATTTTCACAACTTGCCTGAAAATGAATTGAAATTGACTCATTGTGATAATTCCAAGCTAACAGCATATATTCATTTTACACCAACGGTGGATATTGAAGCGGGAGTGAAGGAAATGGTAGATTGGTATCAAGATTATAGAAATGAATAAGACTGTTTTCGTATTTGTTGTGTGTGGTGCGGCAGAGCATATCAACACCTTACATTTTTCACTTCGGTATCTTCGAAAATATGCTCGTTCAGAAATTTATGTCGTTACCGATACTGCGCGAAATGAAGTTGCAATTCAACATACGCATCAAATAGATATCAGGACTCCAGAAACGTATACGAATCATCAAGCAAGTATCTATTTAAAAACTGGTCTGCATTTATTTTTACCAACTGGAAACTTTTACTGCTATTTAGATACAGATGTAATTGCGCTTTCCGAACAGGTCGACCAAATTTTCAATCAATTTGTTGCACCTATTCAATTTGCACCAGATCATTGTTCGCTGAAAATGTTTTCGTCGTCTGCCATAAATTGTGGTTGTGAAGTTGAAAGAGAACAGAATACATCTCTTTTTCTGGCAGTGAATGATGCTATACAAAAACACCAGAATGATCCAGTTTTGATTGCAAAGCGCCAACAATTGGAATTGATGTTTAATGACATAAATAAATCTCACGTCAAAAAAGTGGTGAATCAAGTCAAGTTTAAATTTTCGCCCAGATTTTTTCGATTAAATGATGATTTTTATTTTGACAAGATGAATGGTGTTTGGAACGATCGAAATCACGTTGCTGTTTTGTATGAATCGTATCACCGAGAAATTGAAAAAGCAACACAGTTCACATACGATTCGGTAGCTAATCATTGGCTCGATAAAAATGGAATTGACATCTGGTCTCAGGGTTGTAATCATTTGGTAAAAGCGATTTACGAAACATTTGGGATAAGTGTGTCGGATACCGATTGGCAGCATTGGAATGGGGGTGTTTTTTTGTTTAATGATAGCAGTCGCAGATTTTTGGACGCATGGCATTCAAAATGTAAAAAAATTTTTAACGAGCAGAATTGGAAAACACGTGATCAAGGTACATTAATCGCAACGGTGTGGGAGTTTGGCCTACAGAATCATCCTACATTGGATAAAAAATGGAATTTTTTGGCAGATAAAAACAACAAGAAAGTTGATTTTAAAGAGGATGGACTTTTTACAGATAATTCTTGGGAAACTAACTATCGCGTTAATTTTATTCATGTTTACCACAATTTCGGTGATACGTCGTGGGATTTATGGAATTATATTTTGAAGAAACAATGAATCAAACCGATAATCAAGTCCATGGTCTTTGGATTGGAAAAACACTATCTGTCATCGAATTGTTGACGATTCGTTCGTTTCAGAAACATGGTTACGTTTTTAACCTGTGGATTTACGAGCCACTCGAGACCAAACTACCCAATTTGGTTGTAATTCGCGATGCAAATGAGATTCTTCCCCAGAGTAGCGTCTTTTTTTATGAAAATAAATCCCAGTTTGGAATTGGAAAAGGTTCTGTTGCTGGTTTTTCCGATATTTTTCGGTACAAATTGCTCTATGATTTTGGAGGTTGGTGGGTCGATATGGATGTCACATGCTTGCAACCATTTTACACTGAAAATCCGTATTTTTTTAGAAATCATCATGATCTATTGTTAGTCGGAAATGTAATGAAGACCCCAAAACATGCTCCAGTAATGAAAGCTTGTTTTGAAACCGCAATTCGTTCAGTCGATGCTACAAATCAAGATTGGCATAAGCCAATTCAAATTCTTGTTGACAATGTTCTGAAGTTCCAGTTAGAGGGAGCAATTCATTCAGGTGTAAGTAATTCGGATCAGTGGGATAAAATAAGACCTTTTTTACTCGAGGAGATTGAGATCGATCCAAATTGGAAATTTATTCATTGGTGCAACGAGGCTTGGCGACATGATTTTTTAAACAAGCAGGAGATCATTTACAACAGTACGTTGGGGAAATTACTGCTCGAGTATGAGTTGATTCCCCGATTGACAGATTCAGAAATGCGATTGCATGACAGCAAAATTAGGCGAAATGCGCAACGCAAAAGATGGATTACGAGACTGAAACAAAAATTCTCATTCCTTAAGTAAGCCCATTCATTGAAATTGGCATTTTGGCTGTGTTTCCAGTTAAATTTTATGCCAATGCTTTAGCATATTAATTAAACCTTCCATTTGCCGTTTATTGTATTCATAATAAAATCCTTTGCCCTGAAATTGAACACTTTCATAGCTTGAGGTAATTTTTTTTGCTGCATCTAGATGAATGTTTTTCAATGAAAGTTCTTCTGGATAGAAAACGGTATTGAAATAAATATAGATTTGTTGATCGATTCCATATTGAATTATTTCGGGCATTTCTTCCCAGTTTACACTCATCGGACAAATCGAAAAATTCAGGTCTGTTTTCTTTTCAGTTGTATAAGCGCGTAATTTTCCAATATTTTCCATCACTACTTCAAAATCTGCTCCTTTTCGAATCTGTTCAAAATTGTCTTTTTTCAATGAGTCGATCGAAACGATGATGTTCGATCGAAGCTTTTTCAAGACTTCCCAATTTTTATCCGAAATCATCGTTGCGTTTGTTGTAATGTGCAACTTACAACGCGGGTTGATTAGAATGATTTTCTCCCAAATCTTTTGATAAATCGGTATCAAAAATGGTTCTCCTCCCAAAAATTTTGCATCGGTTAAATGCGGAATAAATTCGACTAATTGTTCAACAAAACCATCGTCAAAAACCAACTTCATCGGAGTTGCTTTTTCTCTATTCTTTCGGATACTGGAAGAAAAATATCCATTACACATCATGCATTCCAAATTGCATGTGTTTGACAATTCGAACTCCATCACACGCGGATACGCTGTAAATTTTCCAACTTTTAGCAAGTTTTTCCCTTGCTTCAATACGTGCTTGATGGGATGATCCGAATGAAAATCATAATGCTTGGCATGAACTGCTGCATAATTTTCCGATTCAATTTGTAAGGCACAATTTTGACAACCAGCTGGGAGTGGATTTTTACGCATTTCCTTACGAAGTTCTTTGCCCACTTTTCCAAACCACATTTCATCGATTGAATTTTTAGGATAGCTGCCTAAAATATATTCTTTGTTGTAACAACATACAGTTGCATCGCCATTTTGCGTGAAATTGATGCTTTGCCACGGTGCGTGACACAAGACGGATTTATCAACTTTCTGGTTTCGTGTTTGATTATAGTCGCTTATTTTGTTTTTACTTAAAGCCATTATAAGTTGATTTGTTTACCCAAATGTAGTTTATTTGTACTACAAAAAATAATTTGTTATTTCTAATAGTCCAATCCATTGAAAACCGCTCTATGCACCATATCGACGGAAAGTCATATCTTCAAGAGCAAAGCGCTTTACAATTCCGTTTTGCCGTTTTTTGATGGGGATTTTTGTTGTTTGGTCACGGATAGTGGTGCTTTAAGTTGGGGAAATCATGCGACTATACACGATTTAGATTTTCTCAAGTCGGATGTTGCGCTTGCTGTCAAGCAAAAATATACCGACGACAAACTTCGCTGGGCACTAAAACCCGTCTATCTAAAGTTTTTACTTGAGTCGGGCTACGATCGTGCGAT
>SSGT01000198.1 GCA_008017065.1 Crocinitomicaceae bacterium | reverse complement strand
TGGGTTGAAAATCCAATCGATAGCACCAGTAGTTATCAATAAATGCGGAGTCAGAAAGCGTGAATTTGTAAAAGCTACGTGCAGCATTTGATACCGGACTGATGAACGCACGCTGAAAGAGATTGATGTAATTATCGTAGATGTTCATATCCAGGTACATATCACCGAGTAGCTGATTGATCTGGATGTTTTCGATTCCCGAGATTTTCGATGCTTTGATGACCTCTTTTTTCTTTTTCGGGTTGTTTCTGAAGTAAAAATCGGAAATGGATTCACTGAGTAAAACTGGTAAATAGGTTGTTCCGTCATCGGTTGAGTCAAGGTAGTTCATCACCACATCAAGACGTTGAACCAAGCCTCTTTCCGTGAATTTATCACCGATGTTGTTGAGGTCAAGTTGTAGTTTGTTGTAGACTTCGTAATCGTATGAATCCAGTTTTTCTTTGTTGTTGATGCGCTTGTTTGCGATCACTTTCTTGTGTAAGATGGTCGACATCAATTCGTCGGGCGGGCGCACAAAGACTTCTTCCATTTCGAAAACTTCGGGACGAAGTTGAACATTGATTTCTTGGGTTTGGTCTAATTTTACAGCGACGGTTGTTGTTTGATATCCAATGAAGCTGAATTGTAAGCTATCCGTTGCATAGTACGTTTCGAGCACATAATTTCCGGCGGTATCCGTAGAAGTTCCCATTTTCGAGAGGTAGAATCGTACTTTCACAAAAGGCAATTCCTCTCCCGTTTGGGCGTCGGTCACTTTACCAACAATTTTGGTTTGCTGCGCATTTCCAACAAGGATTAGGAAACACGAAACAATTAGTAGAATTCCTTTAATCTGGTTCATAATAGAAGCTGAAACTACTAAAAATTTATGAATTATCCCTAAACTATTTCTTCTTTCCTGCGATTGCGTTCAACACCTGCGGTTACCAAAATACTGATTTCGTAGAGCAAAACAATTGGAATGGATACAATCACTTGACTAATCAAATCCGGTGGCGTGATCACTGCTGATAAAATCAGTACGCCAACGATCGCATGTTTCCGGTATTTGCGCAGAAACACCGCCGTAATGATTCCCAATTTTGCAAATAGATAGGCAACCACTGGAAGTAAAAACAACAAACCTGAGTAGAAAACGGTAGAAAGAATTGTACTCATGTACGAATTGATGGTGAAGATGTTGTCGATATTTTTCGACATTTGATACGTTCCAAAAAACTGAACGCACATGGGTGCAACGATGAAGTAGCCGAATGCTATTCCCAAGAAAAACAAGAGGCTTACGTAAAAAACAATTCCTTTGACAACCGATTGTTCGTTGGCCTTCAATCCTGGTTTTACAAATGCCCAAATTTGGTAAAAGATGAACGGAAATGAAAGTACAACTCCTCCGAGCATACTCATCATCATCGCGTAGCCAAATTGACCTCCCATGGTGGTGCTTTGCATTTTTACAGGAATTTCGTCAATGCACATCCCAAAATAGTCACACATGAATTTGAAGCTAATGAACGAGGGATCTTTCATGGAGAGAAATACATGGTCGATGATCCATTCTTGAAAAATCCAAAGTACAATGGCAATCAGTACGATCACCGAAGCAATGCGAACTAATCTCCAACGAAGTTCCTCGAGGTGATCGAGGAATGACATTTCTTTACCTTCTTTCATTTCGATGGCAAAGGTAAGGATAAGTGGGAATTTAATGGAAGAAATTCATTCGAAGAGTTCGAATAAAAATCAAAAAAAAACTTAAATCCCAGTTTTTTGAAAAAATTACTCAAAATTAACCCTCCGAAATGTGTAACTTCGCTTAAAATATTTGTAACTTTCAAGTAAAGTTCAATTAACAAATCCATGGTTCAAACAGATCTTAAAGGTGCTTTGCGCACGTTTTTCGGATTCGATAGCTTTAAAGGAAGACAAGAGGACATAATAAACAACGTGTTGGAAGGTAAAAACACGTTCGTTATTATGCCCACTGGTGGCGGGAAATCGCTATGCTATCAATTGCCAGCTTTGTTGTCAGAGGGAACAGCAATTGTTGTTTCTCCACTGATCGCTTTGATGAAAAATCAAGTTGATGCAATCCGTAACGTGAGCGACAGCGAGTCGGTAGCGCATTTTTTAAATTCGTCACTTTCGAAAACAGAAATTGCCCGAGTAAAAACAGACATTCAGGCTGGGAAAACGAAGCTGCTATATGTCGCTCCAGAATCGCTTACGAAACAAGAATACATTGATTTCTTGACTTCGGTTGATATTTCGTTTTTTGCAATAGATGAAGCCCATTGTATTTCAGAATGGGGACATGATTTCAGACCTGAATACCGACGACTACGGGAAATTTTTGAAAAAATATCCAACGTTCCGATTATTGCGTTGACTGCTACAGCGACACCAAAAGTGCAATTCGACATTCAAAAAAACTTGAATATGCTCGATGCCAAGTTGTTTAAGTCGTCGTTTAACCGCGATAATCTCTACTACGAGATTCGTCCGAAAAAGGACGTTGAAAAAGAAATTATTCGCTACATCCGCGGGAAAGAAGGAAAATCGGGCATTATTTATTGCTTAAGTCGCAAGAAAGTTGAGGAATTGGCGGAATTGCTTCAAGTAAATGGGATCAATGCACTTCCGTATCACGCAGGATTAGACGCTGCAACGCGCGCAAAACACCAAGACATGTTCTTGATGGAAGAAACGAGTATCATTGTGGCAACGATTGCCTTTGGAATGGGAATTGACAAGCCAGATGTACGTTTTGTAATCCATCATGACATTCCAAAATCACTGGAGAGCTATTACCAAGAAACCGGTAGGGCTGGTAGAGATGGTGGAGAAGGTGAATGCGTTGTTTTTTACAGCTATAAGGATATCGAAAAGCTGGAAAAATTCTTGCAAGGAAAACCAGTAGCAGAACAAGAAATCGGTAAACAACTGTTGCATGAAATCGTGTCGTATACAGAAACTTCTGTGTGTCGACGAAAATATATTTTGCACTATTTTGGAGAACAGTTTGACGAATCGGAGTGCAACTGCATGTGTGACAATTGCAAGTTTCCACGAGAGCGATCCGAAGGAAAAGAATACGTGAAGTTGATGTTGGATGCAGTTACCGAATTGCAAGAACAGCAAAAAGCGAAACATTTGTGTGCGTTTATTGCCGGAAACATTACTGCGGATATCAAGAGTTATCGCCACGATCAGCTTCCACTTTTTGGGAAGGGAAATGCGCGAGACGAGCATTTTTGGAATGCAGTCATTCGCCAAAGTTTGGTGGGTGGATTTATTTCCAAGGACATTGAAACCTACGGAACTATAAAGTTGACTCCGAAAGGTATCGAGTTTAGAGACAATCCAACTTCATTCTTGTTGATCAAAGAGCGAATTTTTACGGGCACTGACGGCGAAGATGCGGATATCGTAACAACGGGAAAAGGAGGAGCTTTTGATGATGTTTTGTATGCTCAACTTATTGACCTGAGAAAATCAATTTCGAAGTCTAAAAATATTCCACCGTTCGTCATCTTCCAAGAGCCATCGCTGAAAGATATGTGTTTGCAATATCCAATTACAATGGATGAGTTGACAAATATTCAGGGAGTGGGGACTGGTAAAGCAGCGCGTTATGGACAACCGTTTTTAGCGTTAATCCAAGCGTATGTCGAGGAGCACGATATCGAACGACCACAAGACATGGTGGTGAAATCACTCATCAATAAATCCGTGTTGAAGGTACAATTGATTCAAAATATCGATCGAAAATTGCCCTTGGAAGACATTGGAAAGGCACAAGGAAAGTCGATGGATGAAGTGATTGAAGAAATTGAGGGCATCGTTGCTTCCGGGACACGTGTCAATATCAATTACTACATCGATGATATCTTGGATTCTGACAATCAAGAAGAGATTTACGATTATTTTAAAGAAGCGGAGACCGACGATTTGATCGAAGCATACAAAGAATTTGACGGGGACTACACCGAAGAAGAATTACGCTTGATGCGTATCAAATTCATGAGTGAAATGGCCAATTGATCGAATAAGATAAGTTTAAAAAAAAGCCGCTTGAATTGAATTCTGGCGGCTTTTTTGCTTACAGACGTTGTACCAACTTTCGTATGACTTGCGTTTCTGTTTTTACCTCGATCCAATACAATCCAGTTGCAATCGACTGATTGATTTCTACTATACCATTGGCATCGGTGCGATCAGAAAAAAGGATTTTACCCGAAAAATCCACGAGTTTAATTTCTGTAGGATGTGTTATCCCACTCACCTGAACTGAATTTTCGAACGGATTTGGATACACTGCGATCGGTGAAGTGACTTGCTCATCAACGCTTAAGCCTTGCACCGTAACATACTGTACCTGTTGGTTTGTACAGCCGAATTCATCGACCACACTGAGTTCGACCGCAAAGGTTCCGTTCAGTGGGAATGAGAAATTAGCAGTTTGTCCCGTTGCATTCCCAATTCCAGCAAATGTCCAATTGTACGTTAAATTCGAACTCACCGCCTCAAAAGTACAAGTCGCAAATTCTTGATCAATTGTAAATTCAGCACTTGGTAGTTCGCGTACGACGACATTGTAAGTGGACTCATTCGACGCCGCATCGAGTGAAGAGTAAGTGATGTAGTTGATTACGTGGTTTCCGGGTTGATCCCAGCGAATGCGAATGCTATCCGGATATTTTGCTAAAATCGTTCCGCCTGGTACGTTCCAGCAGGTTCGTGCATTTCCGGTCGTTTCCAGTGTGTAGGTCTGAACGGCATTTAAGCAAACATCAAATGTTCCCGAAATACTTTGTTGAGTTGGTTTTAAAATTTTCCAATAGTGATTTTCAATTGCATCGAAAATTGTGTCCCAATACGGCGTTGGAGGGGTATCAAACGTGCCGTTCGAAGTGCCGTGTGGCTCGTGGTCCTGTCCAGCAAAAAACAGTGTGGAATGCGGAATTCCCAATGAATTAAGCTGATTTGAAATCGTGCGTGAGCCGTTCACAAATGGTGTCGTAAATACACCGAAGGGGTGACCAACACCAAAAGGAACAACGCCGTCTGCTGTTCCATGAACGAGCAGTGCTGGCACTGTTTCATCTGCATCAACGAAGCTGGAATCGCCCAAAGCACCCCAAAGATTCACAAGTCCAGCAAGTTCAACTGAATGGTTAAAGTTGTTTCCAGAACAATCCAAACACCCCAAATCCGGTGAAAATAAACCGCCGGTGATCGAACTTGGTGCTTCGTTTTGGTCGAGGTATGCAACGTGCAATGCTGCAAATCCACCTGCGCTACTTCCACCTAAGAAAATGGTATTTGTATCAATTCTGTAGATGGATGCGTATTCTTTAAAATAACGAATGGCAGCTCGAATATCTTGTGTACCTCTATATACTGCTCTTTCTGCACTTTCAGCAGACGCTGGATTGAAGCCCAAACGGTAACCGATTGAAGCTGTGACGTATCCTCGTTTTGCAAAACTATCGCAGAGCGCCACCATGTCATCAACACCCTTGTCGCCGAGCAAAAATCCGCCAGGGTGTACCCAAAGCATCAATGGACGCTGAAGTAAGGTGTCTCCAATTGGTTCGTAAATATCCATTTTTAGATCGGTGTTGTTGTACGGGATATTCCATACTTGTCCTTCACCGTATAAAATATCAGCATGCTTGAAAACCGCGTTGAAAATGGGCGTTTTGTAACGGTTTGTATCGCATTGACCGTATGCAGAATTGGGGACCGTTTGTTGCATTACAAAAACCGTCATTAGAAAATAAAGTAGTTTCATGGTTGAAATTTTATACAAAAATAACAGAATTGAGTGATAAATTCAAGTAACAAATGCAACTTTTAGATCAAATGGGGTAAAAAACATTCAAAACAGGAAAGGAATCTTAAGATTCCTCTCTCTGTTTCTGGGAAAGATGTTATTTTACCCCGTTAAATCGCCAAAAATAAAGTTGTAATGTCACATCT
>SSGT01000203.1 GCA_008017065.1 Crocinitomicaceae bacterium | reverse complement strand
GTGCTATGCAAATTCAATGTGAAGACGGAAGAGAACACATACATTTCATTACCTGAGTCACTGAAGTCTTTTTTCGCGAAGTACGAATTCAGCTATTTTTCTTTTGACAAAACTACTTCTAAAGTATACTTCTATATCACATATGGAAACGGCACTCGATATGTATTTTCGTATAATTTAGCAACGGACGAATTTTCTGATAAATGGGAAAGTTTACCAAAATGGGGAAGTTTACCATTTGAACAACAGTCAATAAACAACGCTGAATATTTGATTGTGTCATATTTTTGACCATATGAAAACCAACATACAATGAATGTAAATGATAATAATAAGATTATTTTGTTTTGGTTTTTCATGTGCACATCTGGTGATTGCTGCTAACTTACTAATAAATTCCACTTTTCAAGTCCTATCCAATCATCATCTGCTCAAAAAGTCTCGTCAAACCAAGTTGCCAACCCAAATATAGGATTTCTTTTTAGAATTCAATCGCAACAGGATGATCTGTTTGCGTTTTCGTTGTTTTAATATGGATATTTTGGGATTGATGTGTAGCGTTGGGAAGTGTTGCGCATATTGACTCAAAAACGCCGCTCGAAGCAGAAGTTCCTGCCCCGGCGCAGGGCGGTAGCTTGCGAAAGGAAAAAGATGCTGTTTTGTGTGTTTTGGCCTGTAGGTACGCACCAGCCAAAGCGCTACAAAACACGGCTTTTTTTTCGGAACTAAAGCCCGTAGACGGATGAGGCAGCCAAGAAATCGTGATTGGTAGTTAATCATTGTAGTATTTGAATTCGTGGGGGAGAAGTTGCATTTACGTAGCCGTTTTTAACCGTTAGAAACACTTAGCTCCTTGTTATTGCTGCGATTCAAAAATTGAACGCTTGTTCTTCTCGCTACTTTTTAAACCGTTTTGCCGCTACTTTTTTATATCTCGGGTGTGCTTGCGCCGAATAGTAAGGTTATACGACCCTTGGACACGGGTGGATTGTGCGAACTGTTGCACCGGTTTTCCCACCAAAATGTGGTGAAACAAAATCCAATTCGGGAAGATTAATTATATTTGTGTAACATTTAACACACGGGAACAGGCCATTTGTTTGTTTTACCAGTTGTGTTTGGAATATATACGATTCAATGAAGAAACTGTACAAGTTTTTAATCAATTCAATACCGCGCCCCATTTTAATTCGGTTGAGTTATCCGTTTAAAATGGTGGCTCCCGTTTTATACAGGGGCGATAATGTAGAATGTCCTGTTTGTGAACGGAAATTCAGAAAGTTTTTATCATACGGCTCGAAAGTAGTGCACCGCGACAATGTGCTTTGTCCGTATGATTTGACCTTGGAACGTCACCGCTTGATGTGGTTGTATTTGAAAAACGAGTCCAATTTCTTTCAAGCATCGCAACTAAACGTGTTGCACATCGCACCGGAGCAGTGTTTTCACAAAACGTTTAAACAGCAAAAAAATTTGAATTACCTTACGGGAGATTTACTTTCTCCGATTGCCGATATGCACTTCGATTTGCACCACATTCCATTGGATGACAATCGGTTTGATGTGGTTATTTGCAATCACGTACTCGAACACGTAGATGATGCGTTGCAATGCATGCGTGAATTGTACCGCGTAATGAAACCGGGAGGTTGGGGAATTATGCAAGTGCCGCAAGACATGTCGCGTGAAGTTACTTACGAGGATCCAAGTATTGTGACTCCAGAAGACCGCGAATTGCACTATTGGCAATACGATCACGTGCGTTTGTTTGGGCGAGATTATCCCAATTGGCTCCAGAAAGCAGGATTTGAAGTCACTGAATACATTCCGACGGAACATTTTGACGCCGCTACGATTGAGCGTTACCGCTTGCAACAAGGAGAGATTTTATACATTGTAAGTAAAAAGTAAAGTTATGAAATTCAGTTTGTTCATTGGGTTTGTCTTTAGCATTTGTTTAACGGTTTCGGCGCAACATCCGCTGCGGTTGAATTTTAGTTTTCAATCCAACAATCAACCGTTTGTTTTGGCAAATACGATTCAAGATTTGAACGGTGATTTACTGAAAGCACAAGACATTGCTTTTTACATGTCGAACCTGAAAATCACGCACGATGGCGGACAAGTGCTTGATTTTGGAGATTCTGTTTTTTACGTCCACATCCGCAACGCGATATTTGATCTCGGTATTCAACCCGTGCAATCCGTTGAATCGATTCAATTCCTAGTCGGCGTGCCTGAACACTTGAATCACACCGATATTTCTACGTATCCTGAAGATCATCCGTTGTATTTCCAAACGCCATCCATGCATTGGGGATGGACCGCAGGCTACACTTTTTTCCTGATGGATGGGATGGCCGATGCGGATGGCGATTCGACGCCCGAAGTTGAGTTTCAATTGCATTGCCTCGGCGATGAAAATGCGCAGTTGGTGACCACACCTACGGCTGCAACAGTATATTCCGATGGTACGCGCGAAATAGTAGAAATCGTAAACATCGATCAGTGGATTAAAAACCTGGATTTAACCACGATTGGATTTCAGCATGGAAGTACCGGAGTCAATGCCTCAATAATGCAAAACATTTCACTTTATCCGGTTTTTGTTGCTCCGGCAAATTTGAATGTAACCGAAATAAAAACGTACAATGGAAACGTCAGTTTTTCGACGGATCCAACTTCGTTGACGGTTTTTTGGTCCCAAATCAATGGCCTAAATACCGTGAAACTGTATGCCGTTGACGGAAAATTAGTCGATGCAATTGTTGATAATTCAAACACCAATTCACATGTTTTTCGGTCCTTGAAAGCGGGGAGTTATTTTGTACGTTTGCTCGCTGAAAACGGTGAAGTGTTGCATCAAATTCAAGTTGTACAGCCATGAAATTCAATCAATCCGTTCGCTTTTTAACCCTTTTTATCGCCGCAAGTACCGCATTGATTGTACTTCGATGTGGAACGGTTCAAGAGTTGGGATTTAATCCGTTGGGAGAAATGAAAGATCCAACCGATAATCCAACAAACGCGGATAAAATCTGGCTGGGAAAAGAATTTTTCTTCGACAAACGCTTGTCGCTCGATGAAACCGTTTCGTGTGCCGTTTGTCACAAACCCGGATTGGCATTCACCGATGGATTGAAGGTGAGTGAGGGGATCAAAGGTCGATTGGGGAATAGAAACTCGCCAACCTTGATCAACATCGGATTTTCAGAGCGCTTCATGTTCGACGGCGAGATTCCGACCTTGGAGATGCAGGCAATCGTTCCAATCCAAGAGCACAAGGAAATGGGAATGGACATGAAAGCATTGATCGAACGTTTGAGAGCGGTTCCGGAATACCAAGAAGCGGCACGTCGTATTTTTAACCGCGACATGGATGTGTGGGTTTTGACGCGTTCGTTGGCGGCCTATCAACGCAGTTTGTATTCCAACAATTCGGATTTTGATCGTTTTTACTACGGAAAGCAAAAAAATGCGATCTCCGCTAGCGCGAAACGCGGTTGGATTTTGTTTTCGGAGAAACTGTATTGCATAGCGTGTCACCCTGCGCCGTATTTTACCACGCATACGGTTGCAAACAATGGTTTGTACGCAGATTATGGCGAAGACAAAGGCCGATTCAGAATCAAGAATGATTCTACTGACATTGGTAAATTTAAAATTCCGACCTTGCGCAACATTCAAATCACGGATCCATACATGCACGACGGAAGTATGGAATCGCTTTCAGAAGTCATCGATCATTATGCGAAAGGAGGGAAGGGACACGTCAATCAGCATCCCGTCATTCAGTCGTTTGAGTTGACGAAACGTGAAAAATCAGATTTGATTCAATTTTTATACAGTTTGACCGACATGTCGTTTATGGAACGATTGTAGCAAAATCAAGCCTTTTACAATTCCGTACGACCTTTGTTTAACGATTTATATACTAAATCGAATTTTTGGTGCGTTTTATGTTTAAATAGTTGTAACGAAATGAAAAGTTGCAATTATAGAGTTGTAAAGTCTGCAAGCTTTATATGCTAAAAACCAATAAAACCAGAAAAAATGACAGTTAACACATTGTATCACCACACACACGAGCGTCTTGAGGAGGAGCTGGTGTGGATACAGCAGGCAAAAGGCAACCCCGCGTTGTTTGCTCCGCTGTATAAAAAATACCATGAGCCAATTTTCAGGTACGTGCATCAGCGTATGGACGACACGGAGATGGCCTTTGATGTTACGTCACAAGTATTTATGAAAGCATTGAAAAACATCCATAAATACGAGTACCGTGGAGTTCCGTTTGGCTCGTGGTTGTACCGCATTGCGAAAAGTGAATTGTACCAAGCATTTCGCGACAAACAAGCACAACGTACTGTAAATGTCGAAAGTGTGAGTTTGTTTGAAATGATGGACGAAATGGACGAAGATCAATCGGAATTGAACAAGCAATTGCTGGTGAAAGCGCTGCAATCTTTGAAAGAGGAACAATTGCAGTTGATTGAAATGCGCTTCTTTGAAAAAAGATCATTCAAAGAGATGGGCGAAATATTGGATTTAACAGAAAACAACGCCAAAGTGAAATGCTTTCGTGCGTTGGAAAAACTAAAAAAATACTTTCATGACAAATAATAGCAAACATGAAACAAAGACCTTTCTTCAACCGGGGAAAGGTCTTGCCTTAGCAAATCAGCAGGATAATTCTGGCGAAATACATTCAAAAGAGTCGTTTTGTAGTCTACTAATTCAAATTAAAACGAGCAGATGAATAATTTTAAAATGAATCTAGATCGCCCCAATCTGAGCTCAGAAGAAATCAAAGGTCGCCAAAATTTTGAAGACGTTTTGTCGAAAGTTAAGGTTTCAAGTCCTTCTTTTTGGCAAAATCCTTGGTTTTGGGGTCCAACCGGATTGGCAACCATCGGAATTGCCGTATTCCTAAGCTTAAATAGTGTAAATAGTCAAAATGTACCGCATGAAGAGAAAGTTACTTTAGCAAAAAATGAATTACCCAAAGATACCGAATGCATTCATCCTCCGTCGGAAAAAGAGGAAGTTGCATTTGAAAATTACGAGGTCGATCCTCAAAAAAATGAACAACTTGTTTTGTCAAACGGCACCGTGATTTCTTTCCAAAAAGGAAGTTTGCAGCCCGAAAATTTGAATGAAAAAGTACAAATTTCGGTGCGCCAATTGAACGATAAATCGACCGTTTTTCTCGCGGGAATTCCGATGGATTATCAAGAGAATAATGCGTTTATTTCGGCTGGAATGCTTGAAATTCGTGGGACTCAAAATGGAAAAGAGGTAGCGATCAATGCAAAGATTCCGGTGAAAGTGGATATGAAATTGACCAAAGATGGCAGTAGCTTTGATTTTTGGAAATTAAACGAAGAAGCGAAAGCGTGGGAAAAATATCCGTCGACGGCACAACAAGCAACGGTTCCGGGTGCGAAAGTCAAAACGAAGGACACGGTTCAGTCCAACACACAGAGCGCCGACAAACGCGTAGCTGCAATTGCTAAAATCGATCAGAAACTCGAGAAGTGCACGCAGGCGATCGAACAATTGGTGAAGCCTTCGGTGGTTGCATTCAAAATTCCCGAGGCAAATCATCAGAAATTTGATTTGGAATTCGACAAATCGACATATCCCGAATTGGCGAAATTTGAAAATTTGGTATTTGAAATCATTCCGACGACAGGATACGACAAAAATTTCACCAAAAAAACGTGGTCGGAAGTGAAACTAGACAAAGCCAACGGAAACTACGAAATGGTTTTCGTTGGAAACACCGAAAAGATGAAAGTCGCGGTTCGCCCCGTTTTGCAAGGAAGTGAGTTGAAGGTTGCCCAGAAAAACTTCGACAAAGCAATGACTGAATTTGCCGCAGAATTGCAGAAAATTGAAATCGAGAAGCAGCAATTGGAAAAACAGAAAGCAACGTACCGATCGGAGGTAGAAGCGGAGATTGTTAGTCGCTTGCGAACCACGACGCCCGCATTGGAAACGGCAAACGTGAACGATGTTGTTTCATTTTCATTTACAAAGTGGGGAATTTTCAATTCCGACAAACCGAGTCCGTATCCGGCAGCAGCGGAAAATGAGTTGGCTTTTGTATGGAAATCAGGCAACGATGTGGCGCGATTTCACCGGATTTTCGTTTTTAATTTGAAGAAAGACGTGCGTTACGACTACGGTAAATTTGCCCGTCACGGTTTGCAAGAATTTGGACTCGACAAAAAAGGAGATTTGGTAATTATCGGATTGTTGGAGGATGGAACAGCGGGAATCGCCGAATTAAAAAAAGAGTCGGATCGCATGGCGTTGGATAAAATTGTATTTTCGAGACAACAAAACGGAGTATCCTTGAAGGAAACGCTGAAGCTTTTATTCGAAGATGAAAAAATTACTGCTTAGTACGCTTTTATTGCCGTCGTTTGTCTCGTTTGGTCAAGGCGAGCCCGTTCAGCACGTGAGGATCGCAAAGGAAGCATCGAAACAAACTAATTTTTTTCCACACATCGAAAATTATTACGACGGTGAAATTCCAATTGCGTACTTGGGATATCCGTATTCGATTAGCATTGGAAAAGGATGCACAATTGCTTCTTTTTTAATTGCTTATCCAAGTTCTCCAACACCCGTATTGGTCAAAGGAAACACGATTCCCGACGACATAATTTATCAAATAAGCAAGCAATGTTTGGGACAAATGATTTTTATCACTGAAATCGTTGCGTTTGATTCCGATAACAACTTGATCAATGTGAAACCCATGACATTAATCCCGATAAAATGATTCAAAAGGCCTTTTTTCTAATTCTTGTTGGTTTGATTCCCTTTACCGTTTTTTCGCAAGACGACGTTGAAACTGTGAAAATCAGGAAGTCGAATTCCTTTTTGTACCGTGGAATGGAGGAAGAGGTGAAGAACGTTTACATTTACATCGATCACGAAGGTACGTTCTATTTGGTTAATCTCGATTTGCCCGTAGCGGAGGCGAGGGCGTGGTTTGAGAAAAGAAAAGACAGTCAGAATATCTACAAAGCACGCATGGAACAGCAACAGTATCAAACACTGCTGTTCATTAAAGAAAACGAGCCAGGCACACGCTTATCGTTTTACTTGGAGAAAAAAGACCGAAATGCGTTTCAACTTACGACAATAGAAGATAATCAGGTATATACCTTTCAGCTCGTTTTTGATTGATGATGCATTCGAATCATTCGTTCACAAAGACTTTTTGAAAACTTAATGTTAAAAAATGACCAAGGTCGTTGATTTTTTGATTAAATTCGTACCATTAAAGTGGTTTTTACCAAATTACATGCGAATATTTATGAAATATTATTTGTGTTTTATTCTTGCTACTACTGGTTTTGGGGTGTTTGGACAGGGTTCAAACTTCAACTCTCAGCGCAACTGGTCACGGAACAAAAAAGAATTAGTTTTTAACGCAGGTGTGACTCAATTCCTGGGAGATTTGGGTGGAAAAAACAAAATCGGTAAGGATTACAGTTTAGCAGATATTGATATCCCATCTACGGGAGTGAATTTTGGTGTTGGTTACCGTTTTCGTTTTAAACCGCATTTTGCAACTACTTCGTTGTTGAATTTTGGATTGCTTCGAGGAGATGACAACAATACGACTGAAATCGCGCGTAGCAATAGAAATTTGCATTTCAGATCCCAGATCATCACGTTTCACCAACGGTTTGAATGGATCGTTTTCGCCAACGAAAAATACGGAAAGCGTTTTTCGATCGCTGGTGCAAAAGGGTTTAAAGAACATCACGAACAATTTTATGTTTTCTCGGGAATTGGAGTTACATACTTTAATCCGCAAGCAGAGTACAACGGTTCATGGGAAAATTTACGTCCGTTGAAAACCGAAGGACAAGGTTTAGCAGGTGGAGCAAAAGCGTATGGTCCAGTTACCGCATCAATTCCATTTGGTGTAGGTTTTAGAATGTCGCTTGCAGGTATGTGGAGAATTGGTATTGAAGCAACATACTTCAAGACGTTTACAGATTATTTAGACGATGTGTCAACGGTTTATTTTGATCCTGCGATTTTAGCGCAAGAAGTGAGTCCGTTAGCAGCTGCACTAAGTAATCCTTCAACAACGCATCCTGAGTGGTACAATCCAGGTTCGCAGCGTGGAGATAATAATTTAGATGCATATTTCTATCTGAATTTCACTATTTCGAAAAACATTACGTACAGAGCAATGTCTAACAAAGGAAGAATTGTCAAGTACAAAGGAGGAAGAGCTAAATTCTAATTGTTAGCAATTTCTGATAAAATTAAAGCGAGGATCATTTTGTTCCTCGCTTTCTGTTTATACCTTTGTCTAAAGTTTTACTATGTATAAAATTATCCGAAGCGTTTTATTTCAATTTGATCCTGAAAAAGTGCACCATTTTACAGCAAAAGCGATGCACAGCATGCTGTCAATCCCCGGAATGAAATCCATTTGGAGAAAGTTGTTCGTTGTAAATCACCCCCTTTTGGAACGTGAAGTTTTTGGATTGAAGTTCAAAAATCCGGTTGGATTAGGTGCTGGTTTTGATAAAGATGCGAAAATGTACACCGATTTAGCGTATTGTGGTTTTGGGTTTATCGAAATCGGGACGGTCACGCCTGTCGGTCAGCCCGGGAATGACAAACCACGCTTGTTTAGAGTCACTGCAGATAGTGGTATCATCAACCGAATGGGATTCAACAACGAAGGCGTAGATGCTGCCGTGGAGCGGTTGAAAGGAAGAAATTCGGACGTTATTATTGGAGGAAACATCGGGAAAAATAAAAATACTCCCAACGAAGAAGCATTTTCAGATTACCTGATTTCGTTTCGAAAACTTTTCGATTATGTCGATTATTTCGTTGTCAATGTTTCGTCTCCCAACACACCGAATTTGAGAGATTTACAAGAAAAAGAGCCGTTGAAACGCCTACTTTCCGATTTGATGGGTGAAAATAATGGCTATCAATCACCAAAACCGATTTTGTTGAAAATAGCACCTGATTTGACAGATGGTCAATTGGATGATATAATTGAAATTGTCGCTGAAACCAATATTCACGGTGTGATTGCAACCAACACCACAATTTCACGCAGTGGATTGAAGACCAATGCAACGGAATTGGAGGCAATCGGAGCGGGTGGACTTTCTGGAAAACCCGTCAAAAATCGTAGTACAGAAGTGATTCGGTACTTAGCTCAAAAATCAGGTAAAGCATTTCCAATTATCGGAATAGGTGGGATTCACAGCGCTGAAGATGCTTTGGAAAAATTGGATGCTGGTGCGGATTTGATTCAATTGTACACCGGTTTCATCTACGAAGGTCCTGGATTAATCAAAAAAATTAACAAAGCGATTATAAAACGCAATTTGAAAGCACATGGAAACAGTTAAAATCATTGAATGTCCGCGCGATGCTATGCAAGGAATTACAACGTTTATTCCGACGCAAACCAAGGTTGATTACCTGAATCAATTGTTGAAATGTTGTTTCGATACCTTGGATTTTGGAAGTTTTGTATCTGCGAAAGCAATTCCTCAATTGCAAGACACAGTAGACGTACTGAATCAGTTGGATTTATCTTCGACCAATACCAAATTATTGGCCATTATCGCCAACGAACGCGGAGCACAAGAGGCGATGCAACACCAAGCGATCACGTATTTGGGGTATCCATTTTCTGTTTCGGAAACGTTTCAGAAACGAAATACAAATGCAACGATCGAAGAGTCTTGGCAGCGACTTGATTTCATACAGAATGAATGTGTGAAAAACAACAAAGAATTGGTTGTATACTTGTCGATGGGCTTCGGAAATCCGTATGGCGACGTTTGGAATTCAGAGATTGTAATCAACTGGTCGGAGCGTATTTTTTCGGAATTGGGCGTGAAAATTTTGGCGCTTTCAGACACAATTGGTGCTGCAAATCCGTCCCTTGTTGGTTCGCTTTTTAAGGATCTTATTCCCGCGTTGCCGGGCGTTGAATTTGGAGCTCATTTGCATACTACTCCCGAAAACGCTACGGCATTGGTTGAAGCAGCATTTGAAGCAGGTTGCAGAAGATTTGACGGTGCGATCAAAGGATTTGGAGGTTGTCCGATGGCAGCCGATTCGTTGACTGGAAATATGCCAACCGAGCGTATGTTGGATTGGTTTCATGCAAATGGAATTCATACGAACGTTGCAAATCAAGCATTTACAGATGCATTTGCGATGTCAGGATCCGTTTTTCAAAATCACTAATTGTAACCGCAACAAAAAATGACGTTACACAATAAAATACCGATGAAATATTTTCTGTTTTTGAGTTTATCTCTTCTGTTTCTTGCTTGCAAATCGGAAGTAGAAACGGTGGAGGAAGTTGACAATGTATCTCCAAGTGTGGTGACACCGGTGGAGAAAAATATTGAGATATTGTTTGACGAAAAGGATTTTTCGGAACCGAAGGCGGCGCAATTGTTGAACGAGTTGAAGATTTGTAATCCGAATCAAAAAAACAAAAACAACGCAAGCGAGCCAGCATGTGATCCAAAATTCTTCCACATTTTACCTTTTATTGAAAACGAAAAAATTGAAAATGCATTTTTGCTGGTGATTCGCGCGGGAGTGCACGATTGGCCACTGCGTAGGTTGCTTGTTTATCAGCGAGAACAGGGAAAATTGGTGTTGGTGAATACATTCGTTGCGCATTTGATCGGTTCACGAAAATCTTCCACCAAACACGATGACTTGATTTTGCAGTTTTTCGACGAATACGAAAACCGTTTGCAATGTGTTTACAAATGGAAAGAAAATCGCTACCAATACGATTGCGTAGAAAAAATCGAAGGACGACGCATCAAAAAAGAGTTGCAAGATTCCATGAACGTCGAAATCGCAAAAGTGATTTCTCAGAATAATATGGCAATGTAAATCAATTGGGG
>SSGT01000069.1 GCA_008017065.1 Crocinitomicaceae bacterium | reverse complement strand
TTTCGGTCTTTCAAAAAGGAAATTACAGAAAAAACAACCCAATCCAAGAGGAGAAAAAGGACGATAAAAAACAAGGACCAATCCCACACAAAGTATCCTAAAAGGGGAATAATTAAGTCCGAAAGGGCTTGAATCAATTTGAGTTGACTTGGCTTCATTTCAGCTTCATGATTTCTTTTTGAGTCAATTCAAAGTCGGGATTGTATTCGAGTGCTTTTTTGTACGCTTTATACGCCATATTTTTTCTTCCTTGCATGGCATACGTCAACCCCAAATTGTGCCACCCATTTACAAAATCGGGTTGAATTTCGATGGCACTTTTGTAGAAGTAAACTGCACTGTCCAATTCATTCTGATAAAACTGTTTGATGTAACCTTGGTTAAACAAGGCTAAATGGTAACTTGTATCGGTTTGTATAAGTTGGCGATAACTTGCCAGTGCTTCTGGATACAAGCCCAATTCTTGTTGCGATTTGGCTACTCCATACAAGGCATCCGTGGATGTTGGTTCCAATTCAACTGCCGTTTTGAAGTATTCTAGTGCATATTTGTATTCTTCCGTTTCGGTATATAGCCAACCCAATTGCAAGTAACCAATGAAAAATTTGGGATCTTGTTGCACTGCCGTTTCAAAGGATGATTTTGCAAGCTTCATGTCTCCCAACGCATGGTAATTCATCCCTTTCATGACATAAGCATCACGGTATTTTTTGTCGATTTTCAAGGCTTCATTGATAAAACCAAATGATTTTTGAAAGTCACCTTGCAAGGTGTAAGTTGTGGCCAAGTTTAAAAACGCTTCTTTGTTTCCCGGTTGTTTTTGGATGATGTATTTCAAGTGTTTTTGAGAAACATCGATGTCTGCTTGCGAGCGTTGCGGACGATTGACCAAGGCACTCGCGTAAATGAATCGCGCTTCGATGTTATTGGAGTCTAAACGAAATGCTTTTGCACCGTAGTTGAGTGCGTCAGCCAATTGATAATCATCCAATAACTGTCGGCCATAAGTGACCAAAAGCGGAACACTATCGGGGTATAATTGCACCAAACTATCGAGATTGACTTTCGTGTTTTTTGAAGTTGTAACGTTTCCCTTGCAACTTGCAAGAAGAATTAACAGGGAAAGTGCGAGTAAAATTCTCATTACGTTTGTTTTTAGTTTACAAATATAGCGGATTATACGAAAAAAGTAATGACTCCCATCGGATGCGTTTATCCGTCTATGCGTTTTGTTGATTCTGAGAAGTTTATTTCGCTATCATTTTGAATCGAAGCAAGGTTGGTTTATTCTGTTGCCCTTCGTTGGAAATGAACATGTCTCCATTTTGGAGAAATGTAATTCCTTCCGCTTTGTTGAATAGCGCCTTGTCCAATAGTTGCAGCGTAATCAGTTTTCCTTCCGAATCAAAAAGAAAGAGAATGGGATCGGTGGAGGAGAGCAAATACAATTGTTTGCTTCGTGGATGAATGGCAACTTCAGATGTGGTAAATTTTATCACGGGTTCTATTTCACCGTGCTTGTTCGTTTTGGTCGGTAATTCGTATCCCTTTTTTTGGGCAAGATGCCTAATTTGTTCAACATTGAATTCGTACAGCGGTTTTTCGCCTAATGATTTGGTCTTTAGGTCAAACGCATACAAAACGCGAAGATTTTTAAATTCGGGTCCTTTGCCCAATTTACTCTTACAACCGATCAGCAATCGATTGTTTGCCGCATCGTAACACAATCCTTCGTTGTTTGCAATCGGAATCCCAGTTGCATGTACATCCAGCTTAAAATCGCGAGAAAGGTAGTTTTCGATTTCGAAGATCATTCCATCACTTCGCAAGATATAAAGTGTTTCGCCCACTTTTGTGATGCCTTCATAGTCGCCATCTAAGTGAAAACTAAACTGATTTTCAATTGTTTGATTTAAAAAATTGTAAATGAATACGATTCCATTTTCATCTTGTATGCAGCCAATTGTAGAGTCGGATAGAACGGTTATTCCCGATATTTCGCGCAGCGTATCTGGCAAGATCAAAACCTCAGTTGGATTTTTAAGGTCGTAAGGAAGTATGTCTGTATTTTGACCCCTTGCATTTTCACACGCTGTGAGTCCGAAGTAAATCGAAAAAAGAAGTTTATAGAGATTGTTCATGCACGATAAATTTTAAAACACGGAAAAGAAAGGTTTGCAAAATACGCTATTTTGGCTAGAAATCGGTGGCTAAAATTGCCAAATCTTGTCAAAGAAAATAAAAATATGGTGCACACTCTATAAACCTGATGGTTCTCTTATCTTTGCATTTTCAAAAAAAAGTGCATGATTTCGATTGATGGTTTGGGGGTTGAGTTTAGTGGAAAAACCTTGTTTAGTGATGTTTCATTTGTCATAAATGAAAATGACAAAATTGCATTGATGGGTAAAAATGGAGCAGGAAAATCTACCTTGCTGAAAATTTTGGCCGGTCAAAATAAACCAACATCAGGAGGTATTTCTGCACCGAAAGATTTTGTGATTTCATACTTGCCTCAGCATTTATTAACCGAAGACAATGCGACTGTTTTTGAAGAAACAAGCAAAGCGTTTGCTTCCATTTTTAAAATGCGTGACGAAATTGAAGCGTTGAATCACGAATTGACCACCCGAACGGATTACGATTCAGATGATTATTACAAAATCATCGAAAAGGTTTCTGAATTGAGTGAAAAATATTATTCGATCGAAGAAATCAATTACGAAGCAGAGGTTGAAAAGGTGCTTATTGGAATGGGATTTTTACGTTCCGATTTTCCACGTCCAACTTCTGAATTCAGTGGAGGTTGGAGAATGCGTATTGAGTTAGCGAAAATTTTGTTGCAAAAACCGGATTTGATTTTACTCGATGAGCCAACCAACCACATGGATATCGAATCGATTCAATGGTTGGAAGATTTTTTGGTGAATAGTGCAAAAGCTGTCGTTGTGATTTCGCACGATCGCACCTTCGTCAACAACATCACAACGCGTACAATCGAAGTGACGATGGGCAGAATATATGATTACAAAGTAAACTATTCGCGTTACCTTGAATTGCGTAAAGAAAGAAGAGAACAGCAACAAAAGCAATGGGAAGAGCAACAACGAATTATTGCGGACAATACCGAATTTATCGAACGATTCAAAGGAACATATTCCAAAACCTTACAAGTGCAATCGCGTGTCAAAATGTTGGAGAAAATGGTCTTGGTGGAAGTTGATGAGGTAGATAATTCAGCATTGCGATTGAAATTTCCGCCTGCTCCGAGATCGGGCAATTATCCAGTTGTAATCAACGACCTTTCGAAATCGTACGGCGATCACGTTGTGTTTAAAAATGCCAATTTAACCATTGAGCGCGGTCAAAAAATTGCATTTGTCGGAAGAAACGGTGAGGGAAAATCCACCTTGGTGAAAGCCATTATGGGCGAGATTGATTTTGAAGGCAGTTTGGAATTGGGTCACAATGTACAGATCGGTTATTTTGCGCAAAATCAAGCATCGCTGTTGGACGAATCGTTGACGGTTTTTGAAACCATCGATCACGCTGCAGAAGGTGAAGTTCGCAACAAAATCAAGGATATTTTAGGCGCGTTTATGTTTGGTGGCGACAATTCGACCAAAAAAGTGAAAGTGCTTTCGGGAGGAGAAAAAACCCGCTTGGCGATGATCAAATTGTTGTTGCAACCTGTGAATTTGTTGATTCTCGATGAGCCAACGAATCATTTGGATATGAAGACAAAGGACATCATCAAAGACGCATTGAAAGATTTTGATGGAACGTTGATTTTGGTTTCACACGACCGTGATTTCTTGGATGGATTGGCTACCAAAGTGGTTGAATTTGGAAATCAGCGTGTAAAAGAACATTTGGAAGATATCAACGAATTCTTGGTGCGTAAGAAGATGGAGAATTTGAGAGAGATTGAGAAGAAATAATATTATCTTGTTTTTCAGAAGGTTAGTTTACCGAGATATGTAATGAATATAATATTTTTATCAATTTTATTTTTTGAAATTCATGTTCACTGATGAAATAATTTCTAACAAAATGGTTTTGATACAATTTTTAACTATATTTATATCCTAACCATATAGAAAGGAGATCTTTAAAACTAAAATAACTTCAAACACCTTCCTTATTAAAGAATAGTTTTCTAACCTATTTGTGTAAGTACTAGTTTAAAAAAGGGTATAGTATACTTAACAAAAAATAAAAAGCTAAATAAGGTAAGTCCTTTCCTATTAATGACTTTATAAACAAAATAGAGTAAATTTCAAATTTTAATTAAGATACTAAGTATTTTCAGTTTAGTAATAAAATATGAATATTATGAAAAAAATATCTAATAGAATTTTTCTACTGTCGTTATTAGTCATAGTAGTAGCAGGTTGCCAGAAAGAAATTCCTCAAAAAAACAACAGCCTTCAAAATGTAATTTCGAAAGTAAGTGATAAAAGTGATTATTACAGCGATGGGAAAATGTTGATTTTTAAAGATTCAGAAATCTATAGTAAACTAGTAAGTCATGAGTTAGATAATAATTTAAGACTTGCCTTTGAAAAAACAATTTTAGAAATGGAACATCTTACATATTTTGAAAAAATAAAGAAAGATGCTGTGCAAGATTTAATTGAAGATGATTTCTTAAGTAAAATTCTTAATGAAGACAGAATAGTGCAGATAGGCCCATTTATTTATAAAATTAGTTTAATCGATAGCAGTGTTTTTGTTTTACCGGCAGAGAATATTGAAGAATATGGTGATCTTGTTAACGAAAACATAGAAAATGAAAACATCAGAGTTTATTCTACCTTTGAAAATGTTATTGAATTAGCTGAATCAGGAGTTGAAAGTCAAAAGAAGAGTTTGTTTTGTTCTGATAAATATGCAAAAGCTAGATATGAAAGTAGTTGTGGTAATTCTATTTATATAGGTGGTTTAACGAGTTTAGTATTTGATTGCAGAATTAGATATGCTGCTGCAGGAATATTCTTTAATTTGAAAGCATGGGCAAATACTTTCGAGCATGGATTAGGTAGCACACTAGAAAGTGATCAGTTGGTTTACTATTCAAATACAAATGTAAATACTACACTAAGAATTGATGCTGAAAGAAAGTACAAGGAAAGATGTAGTGCTGAAACTTCATGGTATTGGTGGTCAACATCAGGTAATGGTGCAGGAAATGGTATTACAGCGCAATCTTATCAAGGATCAAAAGGATTAAATAAATATTGGTTAAAGGTTAATTTCTATTTTTGGAATGGAACAAATTGGGTAAGAATACCACCAGCTGGAGACTGGTATCCTGGATATCATAGGGGCATTACAAATGGATATTAGAATGAAGTTTATCATCTTGATAATTTTATTAGCACTTGGGAATATAGTTTTTTCCCAAGTGCCTTTTCTTAGAGTTACACCTATGCTTGGTGTCTCTTTCGGAACATTTAGAAGTCATTCCAAAGAATCCATCAATAATACGATTTCATATCTTCCAGTAAATAAGATTGGTAATATTGGATATTCATCAGTAAATTATTCTTTACAAGTGGATTTTTTGAAATTAGGTAACAGGTTGGAAGCTGGTGTAATGGTGGGTAATATCTCAGATTTTAGTGGTTATGCTTTTGAATATTTTTCTGGAACACCTGTTTTATTTGAAAATGGGTCAAATGCTTATAGAAGAAGACTTACACAAAGTTCTAGTCGTTTGGATATTGGATTATCCTTGAATTATATATTAGAAAAGCGAAATACTTCTTCCAGATGGGACAAAAAAATTATTCTTCAGCCGATGTTTTCATTTAATCGTGCTACGAAATTAGGTTTGTTTCAAGGTGTAATTCCCATGAAAGATGGATTATTAAACTATACAGAAAGCATTGATAACACTCAAAACAATAACATTGGTTTTGCAGTTAATTTTCGCTTTGATTGGCAGTTAAATGGATTAAAAACCAACAAAAATATTTTAAATCTTTCGGTTGGTTATAGGCAAGGTTTTACAGTTACAAGCCGAAATACCTTTCACATATATCATACAAATGGTATGGAAGTCCAAAGTTCGGTATTGTCTAAAACTTCAGCTTTTTATTTGGTTATTAGTAAACCATTAAACTTCATAAAATGAAAAATCTTATTGTAATTTTTACTTTCTGCTTTACTTTTTCGGGTTGTTTATTTGCTCAAACAGGCTCTCTTGAAGTTTATAATTTCAAATATAGAACCTACAATAATAGCAATTCATGGAACTGGTTGGGTTTAACTTATTATTTTAACAAAAAAAGAAATATTGATTTTGGAATCGGTTTGGGCTACAATGTTACACCAATATTCATTAAAGAAACACTTTTTTATTCATCCCATCCGAGAAACAAGAACCAACTGAATAACATTAATTTGAATTGCACAGTCAGAGCGCATTTTAACATCAATAAGGAGAATGTCGATATTTACTTATTTAATAAATTTAATATTGGAAGAACGTCATTTTATCAAACATCAATTATTTTTCAAGACAGCTCTAATTTCATATATAAAAACACGTTCTCAAATCCAAGAATACTTTTAGATAACACAATTGGTATAGGTTTAGATGTTAAGGTTTTCAAAGACTTACATTTTTTCACAAAATTTGGTGTGTGTTTTTGGTATACGAAAGGCAATAACTTTCAAATGGAAAGTATTCGTACAAGCAAAGAATTTGGTTTGAGATACAGTTTAAAATAATTGCTTATTGCGCTAACTTTTGTAACTCGAAAACTTGAAAAGAAATAATTCATTTTTTGGGTGAAAACAAGCCAAAAAATGCGGTTTTTAAATCCAGAATCCCGCGGAAAATATCGGAAAAATAGTTGGATTGATTGTACGGATTAGTTGGAATTCCAATCTCAATTCGATGTTCTAAAGGTGCGTATGTTCCAAAAATTCGATCCCAAATAATTAAAAAATTTCCATAATTCTTATCGAAATGCATCGGATTTGTGGAATGGTGAATTTTATGTGCATTTGGAGAAACTAATAGCCATCTTCCGATCCATCCCCAATTCCAGTTTACGTTTGAATGCTGTAGAATTTGCTGTATGTCTTGCAAGGCACGCAGATAGAAAAATTGAATCGTAGGAACGTTAAAAATGATAAATAGAAACGTGTCTAAAACTACGGAAACGATTTTTTGAAGAAAGTGCGTTCGATACGTCGTGAGTATAGTGAATTCAGTGGCTGAATGATGAAAAGCGTGTAAACTCCAAAACACGTTGTTATGCATAATCCGATGCCAAATGTAGTTTTTTAAATCGCTCAAAACCAATAAAATAATGAATGAAGCAAGGGGCGATTGAATCTCGAAAAAAGGCTTCGAAAAAGGAAGGATTTCTACAAACTTTGACATTAGAAAGTGAAAGATTCCGAACGTGCAAAACACAAAAAAGAAATTTTCCAGATTGAAAAGTGTAAATCCCCAACTGATGAGGTCGTTCAAAGCGCTTTTTGATGGTTGATGAATCAGTTTTTTCAAACTCGATTCGTTTGTTGGCACGAAAAGTAGTTCAATGAGCAAACCAACCACGACCAGTCCAACTTGATAAAAAAGGAGTTGAAGCGTCAGGTTTTTGATGCCACTCAGGTTGACCAGTTTTTGAACGATTTGTGCAACGACTGGGACAAAGCAATACAATACAATCGCAATGCTTGCGGCGA
>SSGT01000128.1 GCA_008017065.1 Crocinitomicaceae bacterium | reverse complement strand
CACAAATCGCTTTTAGTTTGTAATTATCTATTCATCGAAACCAAAAACTCTTCGTTTGATCGCGTATGTTCCATTTGAGATTTCAAAAATTCCATAGCTTCCACCGGATTCATATCCGCGATGTGACGACGCAAGACATAAATTCGTTGCAACATGTCTTTGTTGACCAACAAATCATCGCGTCTTGTCCCGGATGCTAAAATATCAATCGCTGGGAAAATTCGGCGGTTCGAAATTTTACGATCCAACTGCAATTCCATGTTTCCAGTACCTTTGAATTCCTCAAAAATCACCTCATCCATTTTAGAACCCGTATCCACCAACGCGGTTGCTAAAATAGACAAAGATCCTCCGTTTTCAATTTTACGCGCCGATCCGAAGAATCGTTTTGGCTTGTGCAATGCATTTGCATCGACACCTCCCGAAAGTACTTTTCCAGATGCAGGTGAAACGGTGTTGTATGCACGTGCCAAACGTGTGATTGAATCCAAGAGAATACAAACGTCGTGACCACATTCAACCATTCGTTTTGCTTTTTCGAGTACGATATTTGCCACTTTCACGTGTCTTTCAGCCGGTTCGTCAAACGTAGAAGCAACTACTTCTGCACGAACGCTTCTCGCCATGTCTGTCACCTCTTCTGGACGTTCGTCGATCAACAAAACGATCAAATAAACTTCTGGATGATTTGCTGCAATTGCATTTGCAACATCTTTCAACAACATCGTTTTACCGGTTTTCGGCTGCGCGACAATCATTCCACGTTGCCCTTTTCCAATTGGAGCAAACATATCCATGATGCGCGTTGACATACTTTCGTCTTTGTGTCCCGTCAAGATAAATTTCTCGTTCGGAAACAAAGGAGTCAAGTACTGAAAAGGAACTCGGTCGCGGATATACGAAGGATGACGTCCGTTGATTGAATCCACTTTTACAAGTGGGAAGAATTTTTCTCCCTCGCGCGGAGGACGAATTGTGCCTTTCACCGTATCTCCCGTTTTCAACCCAAATAATTTGATTTGACTTTGAGAAACGTAAATATCATCCGGCGAAGCCAAGTAATTGTAATCAGACGAACGCAAGAATCCAAATCCGTCTTGAATCACTTCGAGGACACCTTCTGCGCTCACAATTCCTGCCAAATCGTACAATTCTTCTTCTGCCTCCTTCTCCGCTTGACGCTGTTGTTGCGCCAATTGATTTGGATTCACACGTTGCTGATTGGGATTTTGATTCGGATTGTTCGGACGCGGTTGTTGCGCTCGGTTTGGGTTTTGGTTTGGGTTCTGGTTCGGATTCTGGTTTGGGTTTTGTCGTTGGTTCGGGTTTTGATTCTGATTTTGGTTCGGATTTCTTTTTTCAGGAACACTCGCCTCACCTTCCGCCGCTGGCAACGTTTCCTCTATCTTTGCTACAAACGCTTTTTTATCCTTGAATCCCGGGCGATTTTCGCGCTGTTGAAACGGTTTTTTGTTTTGGAATTCTTTGCGAATGTCTCTTCCTTTACCTTCCGAATTTGAATGCTCACCCTTTTCTGCTTCGCTTGTCGGTAACGCTTCTGTTGTCACTTCTTTTTCAACTTCTGCAGCTGAAAATAAATCTGTTTTCGCAGGTTCCTCCGTTTTCGTCGGCACTGGCTTTGCGCCGATGATCACTTTTTCGGGTGCTAATCTTTTTCTTTTCTTGGGTGCTGCAGCTTCACCGTTCGTTTGCTCGGTCGCATTTGCACTTGCTATAACTTCAACTGCTTCAACTGATTTCTCAGCTACTGGCGAATCGTTGGATTTTTTCTTAGTCGGTGTCGGTTTTTCTTCACTTGATGTGGAAAGACCTTTTAATGCGTCAATTAACTCAGCTTTTTTGAAGGATTCAACTTTTTTAATTCCTGCTGCTTTGGCAATTTCACGCAAATCAGGGAGTTTTTTGCTCTCTAAATCTTGTATATTCATAAATATGAATTAGTAATTACTCTTGAAGTACACGTACTTTAAAATGTGTTGTGTGATTATTTCGTACAGATTTGTAACGACGTTGCAATATTAATAATATTCTTTTGATTCGCAAGCAATATTGGAAAAAAATGGAAAATTAGCTCTTCGAAATCACAACATCTCTTTCCTATACCGTAATTCCCAAAAAACAACTGCCACCGTTGCCTCTTGAATGATTGACTTAAATTATCGGATCACAATCTATTTTTCGACAAATCGCTTTTCGGATGTAAAATAGAATCAATCTTTCTTGATGAACACATCTAAAAACAACAAAGCCCGACATTTCTATCGGGCTTTGAAATCCATCGAGGATCAATTATGCTTTTTTATTGTCTACTTCAACAGTAGCTAATTCTTCGGATTTGTAAGCTCCCGAATCCAATTTGTCTTTCAATTTTTTGAACGTTTCAATTGTGTAGTTCACATCGTCCAAGGTGTGTGCAGCCGTTGGAATGATACGCAACATGATCACATCCTTTGGCACTACTGGGTAGATAACAATCGAACAGAAAATGTTGTAGTTTTCACGCAAATCGAACGTCAAATTTGTAGCTTCCGCCAATGAACCTTTCATGAAAACAGGCGTTACAGGCGTATTTGTAGCACCGATATCAAATCCTGCATCTTTGAATCCTTGTTGCAATGCATCGGTGATTTCCCATAATTTATTTTTCAATTCTGGACGCGTTCTCAACAATTCCAACCGCTTACGAGCACCAATTGTAATGGTGATTGGCAATGCTTTTGCGAACATTTGCGAACGCATGTTGTATCTCAAATATTCAATAATGCTTTCTTCCGCGCAAATAAATCCACCGATAGAAGCCATTGATTTTGCGAATGTTCCAAACAATACGTCGATTTCTCCTTGAACTCCTTGCGCTTCACCAGCACCTTGACCCGTTTCACCCAAAGTTCCAAAACCGTGTGCATCGTCTACAAACAATCTGAAATCGTATTTTCCAGATTTTCTGAATTCAACGATTTCTTTCAACTTTCCTTGGTCGCCTGCCATTCCAAAAACGCCTTCAGTGATTACCAAAATACCGCCTCCCGTCTTTGCAGCCAATGCCGTAGCATTTTTCATTTGCTTGTCGAAGCTTTCCATGTCGTTGTGCTGAAAAACGAATCGCTTTCCAGTATGTAAACGCATTCCATCCAAAATACACGCGTGAGATTCACTATCGTACACAATGATGTCATTTCTATCCACCAACGAGTCGATTGCAGAAACCATTCCTTGGTAACCAAAGTTCAACAGGATGCAATCCTCTTTCCCCATGAAATCAGCCAACTCATTTTCTAATTTTTCGTGCTCACTTGTTTGACCTGTCATCATACGCGCTCCCATCGGGTACGCCAATCCGTATTGTTCCGCCGCTTTCGCATCTGCCTCACGTACTTCGGGATGGTTTGCAAGTCCCAAATAGTTATTCAATGACCATACAAGGCACTCTTTTCCACGGAAAACCATTTTGTTTCCCAATTCACCCTCCAACTTCGGAAAGGTAAAATAACCGTGTACTCCCTTTGAATACTGTCCGATCGGACCTCTGTTTTTTCTGATTTTGTCAAATATGTCTTGTGCCATAAATGTGATTTTACTTGATTGAGCAAAATCGCTCAACCGTTCGCGATTTGAGACGCAAAAGTACGAAAAATTAATGGATTTGAAAAATGTTCAAATTCAACTTATCAACAGTGAAACGAACAACCGATTGCTGAAATTTGCTCGCTAAGGGTTAAAAATACAAATCAAGGAGGTAAATCATACTGCTGATCGCTGCACAACCCAACTCCAACTCACGCTTGTTAACCGCTTCAAAAACATCGCTTTCCGCATGATGAAAATCGAAATAGCGTTGTGAATCTGGCACAAATCCAAACAGCGGAATGGATGGAAACTCGGATTTCAATGGTCCAATATCAACTCCTCCGTATCCTTTTTCAAACACGTGTAATTCATACGGCTTGAAATGTTTTTCGAGCGATTGCAGAAACCGAACCTGTTGGTCAGACCCGTCGCATGCAAAACCGCGTGGTACGAACCCGCCTCGATCGCTCTCGAGGGCAGCAATTTGAGTTTCTCCACGCGCTTTGGTCCACGTTGCATAACTCATTCCTCCCCGATTTCCATTCTCCTCGTTCATAAAAAAAACGACACGCAATGTGTGTTTCGGTTTGTAATTCAATACCTTCAAAATACGCAATGCTTCCATGCAATGCACGATTCCTGCACCGTCATCATGCGCTCCTTCCCCTGCATCCCACGAATCCAAATGTCCACCAAAGGTGATGATCTCATTGGGTTTTTCGGATCCCGTGATTTCGGCAATTACATTGTAGCTCGTTGCATCTGGGTAATTCCGACAATCCATCTCAAAAATAAATTCGATTGGCAATTTTTGATCTACCATTTTTTGAATCCGATTGGCATCTTCCGTCGAAATTGCTGCTGCGGGAATTTTGGCTACCTTTTCGTCGTAATGCATCGATCCCGTGTGTGGATGATCATCGCTCGGCAAACCCAAGGAGCGAATCACTACTCCAACTGCGCCTAATTTTGCAGCCTCGATGGCACCTTCACCGCGAATTGCATAACATGCGCCGTACGCTTTGAACGTATTGATCATTTTTTCATCCATCGGCTGATTAATGAATACAATCTTGCCGGCTACTTGCGACTTGTTTGCGGCCCTCAACGCATCCAAGTTTTTAAAAACAACCAATTCTGCTTTTCGTGTACCTTGTGTAGAAACGGATCCTCCCAAGGCTAATATTTTAACGGGAATCAATTCTTTATTGGATTTAATCCAAGCTGATTCCTTCGTCCCGCGTTCCCAATGAGGCACTTTAATTTCCTGCAAATAAACGGTATCAAAACCATACGCTTCCAAACGAGCTTTCCCCCATTCTACGGCCATTTCCGCTTGTGACGAACCCGACAACCGTGCCCCAACATCTTTACACAAACTGCGTAAATCTTCGTATGCTTTCCCGCGGGAAAGTGCTTCGTCGTAAATTTTTCGAAGAAAAATAGAGTCTTGTTGTTGCGCAAAACCTACGCCATTTGTTGCGATAACTGCGAATAAAATTCCAACCAACCTGTTCATAAAACGCATGAATTAATGTTCCTTTTTACGCAAGTTCATAAATGGAATTTCGACGAACTTATAGAAGAGGAACGAAAGTGAAATCGTGGCAAACCAATAAAAAATGTATTCCAACGGCCAATCCGATTCAATCACATGTTTTCCAGTTGCATTGCCGTTCAAAACGTATTTTATCAGAAAGAAAATAACCACATTTAAGTTGACCAAATACATCGAGTACGAGATTAAACTAATGAACGTAACAACACCCGATAGTGGCGAATTCCATTTTTTCCAGTTGGACATGTACGGCAGCATAATCAAGACCGCCAATGATTTCAACGCTGGAGTCCAGACCACATATTTCACCCCCAATTGTACTTTCATAACATACAAAAGTGCCAATCCGATTAACACCAACAATAAGCGGCTCATTCGCTGCCAAAATTGCGGATAATAATAAGCTAAAAAAGCTCCCAAAACACCGTACATGATGGCATCCAACCGCGTTGTAACTTGCATCAAAATGTAATGACTATCTCTTCTTGAAACCGCTTCAATCGCATCAAAAACAAAAAAGCGATACACCATTACACCAATAAGAACCACTGAAATGACCCAAACGAAGGCCGTTTTGACGCGCATTTTAAACAGGAGAATCGCACCAAAAAGCAAGATGGGTGTTATCAAATAAAACCATTCTTCGATACTCAAACTCCACGATTCACCAAAAAATGACGGTGGAGGCGTATTGAAATTCTGCAAAAAGAAAAAATACTTGTAAAAATCAGTCGGAAGTCGCTCAGGCTTAACAAGCGAAGTGTACGCAATTAAAAAGATCAAAATGACCAAATACATGGGGAGCGTGCGCAACCAGCGTCGGTTCCAAAAATTGAGTAGTAGTTTCAGACTTGGCCTGTTTTTTTCGAGCATTTTAATCAAAATTCCACCAATCAAAAAACCGCTCAACACGAAGAAAATCGCCACTCCATCCAAGATCAAACCTTGAATAGGTAATTTGTACTGCGGAGGAAAAATAATCATACTGTGACCAATTACCACAAACATGATTGCAAAAAAGCGAAGTAGATCTAAACCAAAAACCCTTGAATTTCCAGCGTTTAAATTAAAAAAGCCCATTTAATTTCAAAAAAAAATCCCTTCCAATGAGGAAGGGACTGCGAAGTTAGTTTTTTTTTGATTTATCGACCCTATTATTCGTTCATAAATCTTGAATTAATACACGATTTCTTCTAACTCTGAAATTGGTTTTCTAAAAACAATTTTTCCATCAAAAACATCCATTACAACCGTGGTTGTCACATCCACTGTTCCAGAAAGTAAGGCTTTCGACAATTCGTTCAACACTTGCTTCTGAATCACTCGTTTTACTGGACGTGCTCCAAAATGCGGATCGTAACCTGCATTTGCAATCCATTCAAATGCATCGTTGGTAACGTGCAACGCTATGTCTTTATCTTTCAATAACTCGGATAAATTGTTCAATTGTATTTTTACAATTTGTCTCAAATCCTCTTTCGTTAAAGGTGTGAATAAAATAGTTTCATCAATACGGTTCAAAAATTCAGGCCGAATTGTTTGTCGCAACAACTCCATTACAAGTAATTTTGCTTTCTCCGTTGCTCGTCCAAACTCTTCGGGCTTCACGTCCTCAAATGTTTCTTGAATCAAGTGTGAACCTAAGTTTGACGTCATGATGATGATCGTGTTTTTGAAATTCACGGTTCGTCCTTTGTTATCCGTCAAGCGACCATCGTCGAGCACCTGAAGCAAAATATTGAATACATCCGGATGTGCTTTTTCAATTTCGTCGAGCAAAATGATGGAATACGGTTTGCGTCGAACGGCTTCTGTCAATTGTCCTCCTTCGTCGTAACCTACGTATCCAGGAGGCGCTCCTACCAATCTGCTCACAGCGTGTTTTTCTTGATATTCACTCATATCGATTCGCGTCATGGAGTTTTCGTCGTTAAACAAATACTCCGCCAAGGCTTTCGCTAATTCCGTTTTTCCCACTCCCGTTGTACCCAAGAAAATGAACGAACCGATTGGTTTTTTAGCATCTTGGAGACCAGCACGACTTCGTCTCACTGCATCGGAAATTGCACCTATTGCCTCGTGCTGACCTACGACACGTTTTCCGAGCTCGTCTTCCAATTTTAGCAGTTTAGAAACTTCTGATTCCAACATTTTTGAAATTGGAATTCCGGTCCATTTCGAAACGACATCTGCAATCTCCGCAACATCGACCTCTTCTTTGATCATTTTCGAGTTTGCCTGCATTTCAGCTAATTTTCCTTTGGCATTTTCAAGCGAAACCTCTGTTTCCTTAATTCGACCGTATCGAATTTCTGCCACTTTTCCATAGTCGCCCATGCGTTCCGCATTATCGGCTTCCAGCTTCAAGTTTTCGATGTCTTCCTTCATTTTTTGAATTGAATCCACAACATCGCGCTCGGCTTGCCATTTGGCTTTGAAGGCATCCCGTTGCTCGATCAAATTGGCTAATTCTTTGCCGATTACTTCGAGCTTTTTGGTATCATGCTCACGCATAATTGCTGCTTTTTCGATCTCCAATTGCAAAATTCTGCGTTCCAACTCATCCAATTCTTCCGGTTTGGAATTGATTTCCATCCGCAATTTGGAGGCTGCCTCGTCAATCAAGTCGATCGCTTTGTCGGGCAAATGACGCTCGGTGATATAACGTTGTGAAAACTCCACTGCCGCAATAATCGCAGCATCTTTGATAATCACTTTGTGGTGGTTTTCGTACTTTTCTTTGATTCCTCTCAAAATCGAAATTGCATCTTCCGTTGTCGGCTCATCGACCAATACGGTTTGGAATCGTCGAACTAAGGCTTTATCCTTCTCGAAATATTTTTGATACTCGTTCAAGGTTGTTGCTCCCACCGCTCTCAATTCTCCGCGAGCCAATGCTGGTTTTAAAATATTTGCGGCATCCATTGCTCCTTCTCCTCCACCGGCTCCAACAAGCGTGTGTATCTCATCAATAAAAAGAATGATTTCGCCCGCTGCATCCGTTACTTCTTTGATAACGGCCTTGAGTCGCTCTTCGAATTCTCCTTTGTATTTAGCCCCAGCTACGAGCGAGCCCATATCCAGTGAATAAACCACTTTCGTTTTCAAGTTCTCGGGCACGTCTCCGGAAACAATTCGGTGCGCCAAACCTTCAGCAATTGCTGTTTTTCCTACGCCCGGTTCACCGATTAAAATGGGATTGTTTTTAGTTCTTCGCGTCAAAATTTGCAACACGCGTCTGATTTCATCATCTCGCCCAATTACGGGATCCAACTTCCCAGCTTTCGCAAGGTCGTTTAAGTTTTTTGCATATTTTTCAAGCGATTGGTACGTTCCTTCTTGATTGTTTGAAGTTACATTTTGTCCGTTTCGTAAATCCATAATGACTTCTTTTAATGTTTTGGTGGTTATTTTCTGATCGCGAAGAAATTTTCCAGTTGCATCGTCGGCTTGCAATAAGGCCAAAAACAATACTTCAACGGAAACAAATTCATCCCCGAATTGCTTCATTTCTTCCAATGCTTTGTTTAAAACGCTGAGTGCTTTTTGTGAAAGATGCAACTGACCGCCAGTGACCTTCGGATAACTTTGAATCATTTTATCCGTTACACTTTCGATCAACGCAGGTGTTAAGTTTAGCTTCTGAAGCAGGTAAGGCATTACATCTTTATCTGCAACAAAAATGCCTTTCAATAAGTGCCCTGTGTCGATTACTCCATGTCCATTAGACTCAGCACTATTTTGTGCTTGCTGGATGGCTTCTTGCGATTTGATGGTAAATTTATTAAAATCCATATTTTTAGATTTTTGGTTTCTAATTACCGCTCAAATTACACTCCAAACCAACTAGACGTTATAAAATCGGAAAAAATGGCATTTCACTTCATTATCGAATGCCAAATAGTCATAAAAACAAGGATTTACATTCCCTTGTTGCAAGTCTACTTGTGCTAAAATGTCAACACATATTGCAACGAAGTAGTACGCGGAGCTTCGATTTTCATCGGACGTAACGAATAATCTACGTTGAACACATTGTTACAAACGACGGAGAGCTTTTGCTTGTCGTTGATTTTATAGCTCAAACGCGCGTCAACAACATGATAACCGTTGTGGGATTTCCAATAGTTTACCGCCTTAATTTCATACAGATACGGACTTGTGTTGCTCGTCAGCACTTCAATATCGTTGAATGCGCGATCGATGTTTTGCATCCTGCTGTAATAGCGATAACTGAACCCAAATCCAACTTTAAAAATTCGGAATTCAACATCGGCTTTTGCCATGTGCTTGAAACGATACTTCAACACATTACCCGTCGTGTCGATACTGCTGCTTTTGTAACTCAAATCTTGTCCAACACCGCCCAATGATTTATCGTGTGCATAGACTTTATCGGGCGTTAACGAAACTGGATCCACATACGTGTAACCGATCAACGCGGTACCCCCCATTTTTTTGTTGGCCTCAGACGACGTCCCTGCGAGCGAAACATCAACACCCCGAACACGTGAATCACCTGTGTTCAAGAATTTGAATCCGACCAATGCTACATCAGGTTCCCAAGACCCAAACAAATATTCGATGGTATTTTCATACTTTTGGTAGAAACCAGCCAAATCAAAATACCCCATGAATTTTCCGATTTTAAATCCTTGTTTTAAGCCCAATTCAAAGCTTCTGCTTTTTTCAGGTTGTAAATCAGGATTCGGAAAAACGCCGAATAAGCTTGCTTTAGTCGTAATATAACGTTCGGTAATTGTTGGATATCGAAATCCTTGTCCAGAGGAAGCACGTACAAATGTTCCCTTCGTAATCTGCAAGTTTGCGCCGACGCGCACAATTGGTGCAAGTACGCTTTCCATGGCGTTCATTTTGAAAAACTCGTACCTCAATCCTCCTGTCAAATTCAAAATTCGCCACATTTTTTTATCCAACTGAACATATCCTGCGATGTTGACATTTTTGTTGTTTTTGTTCCCACTCGAAGCATACAAACTTGCAAATGAAGTAGAAACATTGCTCGCAACACCTCCGGTGAAATTCAAATCCAACGACTTAAAATCGCGTTGCAACTGATACTCTCCATAAAACATGGTTCCTCTGTTGGATTGATTGTTCGAAATTTCATTATCTGAATGAAAAATACGTGTCACCAAACTGTGCGTAATTCCATTGGTTGTGTAGTATTTTACAAACGGATCGATATTAAAAAGTGTTTGCTTTTGCATAAAAACAGCTCCCGGATAACCGCGATACAACCCCAACGAATCGTCGAGCCACGCAAAGACCATGTTGGTTTTATTCAACATCATGTTTCCATTCACGCCATAACTCAAGCGTTTGATTTTCTTCGAGCGATACCGCAAATTGAAATTCAATCTACCGCGAATTTTTAGCATGTCATTGTTGGAGTAGGTTGGAATTGAATCCGTTATTTTCAAAACATCTTTCAATTCTTGCGGCATAAATGGCGCTGGCGGTGGTGGTCCAATATACCCCTGATCGATGTTGAAATTTCCACCAACCACAAAATCGAGTTGTTTTTTAATAATTCGTGTATGTAAAAAATTGAGATTGGTAAAACCGGGCAATGAATTACCGTACCAATTTTCGGCGGGTCCTTTCGGTAAACTATAACTTCCTACCGAATAGTTAAACACTGTTTTGGGTGTGCTTCGCGGATAAGCACTGCGAATATGAATCACTCCATTCAAGGCAGAAGAACCGTACAAGACCGACGAAGCACCTTTGATAATTTCCACTTGTTCTATGTTTTCCACCGGAATGTAGCTCCATTCTGGTCGTCCTGCATCACCACTCAAGAGTGGAATTCCATCAACAACAATTGCGACTCGGCTTCCAACTCCAAATGTAAATCCGCTTCCACCCCGAATTTGAGGATCGTTGTCGATAATCGAAAGTCCTGGAACTTGCTCTAACGCCGTCTCAATGCTTGTAGTGTTCTTGTTGTTGATTAACGCCGGCTTCAAAATCTCCATCGAAACCACTTGTTCTTCCAGTTTTTGTTCAAATTTGCCCGCAGATACAACCACTGTTTCTAAAATCTGAGAAATTTCATCCAATTGGATGTTTCGTACGGTTACTACTCCAGCCGTAATTTGGATGTTGAACGTATCGCTTCCCAAGCCGAGAAAACCACAAATCAAAGTGTGATTTCCCGCGTTTAACTCTAAAAAATAATTGCCATCAACGTCCGTCTTTGTTCCTTTTGACATTTCGTTTAGCACTTGAATGGTGGCACCAAAAAGTGTTTCTCCCGTTTTCAATTCAGTCACTGAACCACGCAAAACACCTGTATTTTGGGCAAAAATAAAATGAACGCCCATCAAACATACGAAGGAGAAAGTAACAGAAAGTTTTAGAAACATAGTGTACGTAATAGTAAGAAAAAAAGCCCCACAGAACTGCGAGGCTTGCGTTTTGTGTTGATGTTATTTAAGTGCGATTTTACCTGATTTTTGAACCGACGCACCCGTAATTTGATACAAGTACGTTCCTGACATCAAATACGATGGCAACTTCAATTCATTCTGTTGGTTAGCGGTTAAAACGGATGAAAACACAACTTTACCCGTCAAATCATACACATTGACAACCGCTTGTGCATCAGTAACCGCTCCAAAATCTACAAACATAGAATGTTCGAACGTGTACACGTGAAAATCATTTTTTGTATTCTCTTCCATTCCTACGGACGAATTGTATACCACTTGTAAATCATCCAACCACATAATACTTCCTGTTCCCGTGAATCCAGGCGCAGTTGTCAACTGATTTTCGGACGGAGTAACGCTAATCATGATGTGTGTAGGCGTAGCACCGGTTGTGTAATCAAACGGTACCGAAAAACGCTTCCAAACGGTGGTATTGGTCGCTTCTGTAATAAAAAGTGCTTTTCCGATTTTATTTCCACTCAAATCTGGATGGTTTCCATTCACAGGAACTTCAGGATCGTTGAAATCTCCCGTATGTAAAAATGCGACCACTTTTCCACGCTCAGCTGTTGCACCTGTTCCGCTTGTTGCTTGTGTGTATTTGTACCAACCAATCAAACTATCAGGTCTTCCAACGAATTCCATTCTTCGTTGATCGGCAGCATTGCTATGATTCAAGGTTCCGATGTATCCTTCCGATTTGTTTTGACTCGGCGCATTTACGACTCCTGTGGTAAGATTTCCATTTACTACAGCTAGCACGTAATATTTTGTTTCCATACGCACGCATGCCGTTCCCGAATGCGGGTTGGTTGTTTCTTTGAAACAGGTTTGCGGTCCGATTGCAGCCACGGTAGAGCCGGTTTTATTAGAATACCAACTCGTCGGTTCATCTGCATTTCCTGGACTTGTATTACCCCAATCTTCAAATCCTCCGTTGAAAATTTGCGTTTGTGCACCAGCAGAAAATACAAAACTGGAGACGATAGCAATAAGTAAATTTGATTTCATAGAATTGTTTTTTTGTTTTGCACAAATATATAGGATTGATTGATTCCTGAAAGTCAAAATAATAAAATCTGCGCATGTTCTACCCTAATCGCTTGTTTTCAAGAAAATTAAGCAATTGTTAAACTTATAAATATTTTTTCACGCGGATGTCTGCTGCCTTCTAATAACGCTTTTAAGGGAAGCACAAACCGATCCGATCGAATTCAAGTTGGAAATACACAATTGGTTTCTGACGGAAAATCACTAAAAAAAATTAAATTTGCGTCATGGCGCAAAAAGAAGTCAACATACGTAACAAGAAAGCCCGATTCGAATACCATTTATTGGATTTTTACACGGCTGGAATGCAATTGACGGGTACTGAAATAAAAAGTATTCGAAAGAGCAAAGCGTCCATTTTGGAAGCGTACTGCGTGTTTGACCGCGGTGAAGTTTGGATCCGAAACATGCACATCACGGAATACGAAAACGGCTCTTTTTACAACCACAAACCACGAACCGATCGCAAACTGTTACTGAATAAAAAAGAGATCAAACAGATCGAAAAATTTTTGATGGTAAAAGGAAATACCCTGATTCCGTTGAAATTATTCCTTTCTGAAAAAGGATGGGCAAAACTTGAAATAGCGTGTGCACAAGGGAAAAAACTGCACGACAAGCGTCAAGACCTGAAGGCGAAAGACGACCGACGAGAAATGGATCGAGCGCTGAAGAAATAAGCTACAAAAATCCCAACGTGAGCAAATGGAAAATACGATATTGGCTCACAAGCACATAGAGCATAAAGCCACCAATCACGTATTGACTGATGTTGTACGACAAATAAAACGCCAATGTCTGTTTTTTTCGATTTGCGTAGGTGAGCAACGGAAGCAAAAACAACAGTGGAAAGAGTGGAAAGAGATTAATCACTGAAAAATCAACGTTCAACGGACGAATATCCTCAAAGTAATGCACCCAAATTCGGACTGGATTGTGCAACAAAAATGACCGCTCTACTTGAATATCTGAACTGATATACAGCGCTTCGCCACGCGGCTTTTCAACATAAAAACTCATTCCCGACTTCAAATACAAGTGCGTGATTTGCTCGTTTTCCAATCCGCTGTAACTTTCTGTATAGTGCGATGCCACGTGACTTTCGACATGACGAGGCAAAAACTGATCAAACAGCAAGGCAAGCGCTAACACCGTTGACATGACAACCGTCAGTTTAAAAATTCGCCAGCGTATTCCAGAAGTCAACGATTTGAAAAACTGTATTTTGCGTTGCTCGTTCCGAATTTGTTGTTGGCGCGTTCGTTCTTTCGCCATGCGGACGCGTTCTTCAAAGGACTTTTGTGCTTGCGATTTCCCGGTTGTACTTCGATGCGACGTTGTGCGTGGTTGACCGTAGTTCGAAAAGGAAGCCGAGGAAGGAATTGGTCGTTGATCCATCAAAATCTCGTACGCTTCTGTCAATTGAATAAACCGAACACTGGCTTTGGGGTCGGGATTTCGATCGGGATGGTATTGCATCGCTAATTTCCGAAATGCCCGCTTGACATCCACCTGCGAAGCTCCATCGGGCACGCCTAAAATTCGATAATATTTGGATTTTGAATTCAAGTTCTATTCTTCTATTAATGCCGATGTCATCCATCGATTTACTTTTCCGCTTGTTGTTTCTGCAAATCGGGGCACAAAATACACTTTCTTGGGAATTTCATAACGTTCTAGTGCCGTCGAAAGTTCGATATTTAATTCATTTTCATTCCACGCTTCGCTATTTCCTTCGATAAAAAGCACAACTTTTTCCCCCAATAACGGATCCGGCTTTCCAACAACGAGATATCGGTCCTTGAATATATGCGCTAACTTTTTTTCAATAAGCTCGGGATGCATTTTAACTCCACCACTGTTGATCACAAAATCAGCGCGACCTTTCCAAACAAAATGCGTCGAATCGATTAATTCAACGACATCGGTTGTTTTCAAAGCAGGCAATCCAAGTTGAGGCGCATGAATGATTAACTGATCTCCCTCGGTTGAAAAATTGATGCCTGGCAATGCTTCAAAAGTATCTGTAGAATTCAACTGTTTTAGGGCAACATGCGACATTGTTTCTGTCATCCCAAAGCTTTCGAACGCCGCTGTTTGATATGGAATCAACTGTTGCGCGATGCGTGTTGGAACAGCAGCGCCACCAATCAAGATTTTCGAAACCAAATTCAATTTTTCAGGATTTTCTTCCAACATGGCACTGACTTGCATCGGCACGAAGGACGCAAAATCAATCGGAAAATCTATTGCTTTCAATGGATTTCGTTGCGGATCCACTACCCAAAGTATTAACCCGTGCAACAACGCACGAAGAATCAACATTTTACCACCGATTGTGGCCGGTGACAAACAAAGTAATACCGATTGATTGGGTTTAAAATCAAAATAGGCCCCCGTCATTAACGCCGATGCACGCATTTTTTTTTTGTTCAATTGAATCTGTTTCGGGACACCCGTCGACCCCGACGTTTGGGCAACAATCCAGGTTTTCGAATTTTCCCATTGCTCGATAAAATCTTCCACCTGAGCAATCAAATCTGAATTTTTCGTTAAATAATTGATTTTAAACACTGCATTTTTTAGTTTGGTACACTATTTGAAAAGAATCTGATCGTGCAAGATATGTAACAAAATGTAAATATCTTGATTGTATAAAAATAAATACTAATTTTAAGTGTGCAAATGTAAAATGCACTTAAAAGCTAAAAACACAAACTATGAAAAAATTAATTGGATTATTGTTCGTTGTTGGTATGATTTCTTCTGCATTCGTTTCAACAAAAGCAGAGAAAACAAATCGCCTAGTCGTCAAAGACGGAATCGAATTCAAAAAAAGTGCATTGGGTGAAGCAATGGCAGAAGCCAAGAAAAAAGGTAAATTGATTTTTATTGATGCGTACACCGAATGGTGTGGACCGTGCAAAAAAATGGCCGCGACTTCGTTTATGGATCCTGAAGTTGCAAAAGTATACAATTCAAAATTCATCAACATGAAAATTGAAATGGAAAAAAGTGCTGACGGTCCACTCGTGGCTCAAAAATATAAAGTGTATGCATATCCGACAATGCTGTACATCGATGGCGATGGAAACGTTGTAAAAACAGTTGTCGGATACCAAACAGCAGAACAATTGATCGCTACAGCGAAATCGTTGTAACCGCATACTTTCAACTCGTTAAAAGGGGTGTCTAATTTTTTAGGACACCTCTTTTGGTTTCATCGCGCGATGATTGATGTTAAAACATCAGGCTAATTCACATCATTTTGCGCACATCTGATCGCCCGTTCGTGGAAACGACGGATGAATAAATTGTAAAAACGAGGTATCAACAAGCTCGGTAAGTAGCCAATCGGAAGAATAATCCGAACACGAATTCACCGAAGATAAGCGGCACTGCGATCCGATAAATTTAATTAGCTTTACCATTCAAACCATTTCGCTGAACATGGTAAACAAAAATATTGACTTTGTAATTTGTGAAAATGCAGGTTTCATGAATGCCAAAGCTCCAACAAGTATCACCAAAGGTATATGTGTGGGTACGAAAACCTTCCTTTTTTACATCCCAACGCAGACAATCGGTTTTTTCCCGATGCTTCAAACATTTAAAAATCATCACCTCTTTGAAGGTGTTTCGGTACTGGAAGGAACCATGAAGTTGATCACCAATTCAGAATCTGTTGAGCAGCTCGAAGAATCACTCACAGAACTATTGGAAAACAACGAACGATACGTACACAACATTGCTTCCTTCAATACATTTGTTATTTCTGGACTTTTCATCAAAAACAACCTACGTCTCATTCGAAGTAGATTTGACTTTTACTCCTGTGTACTTGCTCCAAAGAGTATCGCTCAGGAATTCAGAACATTTTACGGAAAGTAAATGTGGTCGGTGCGCTACAAGATTGTGAATCAGTGCGAAGGCGATACGACTTCAACCTGTCGTGTCTGCAAGCAAGAAACTGCGAAAACATACTTGACAGAAAAGAAAATCACGTCGATTTTTTGGCTGATTCCGATTGCTTTCAAGCTGGAATATGTAGAGATATGTGCGGGTTGCCATGTTCGCGTTCGCGTAATCACGCATCGTGACTTGATTGATTGTTAACAACCAATACGCTCCGAAAGAGGATCGGTGCTTGGGCAGTTGACACCAACGCTGTGTGAATGAGATCGAAGCGGAAACGTTATTCGAGTTACTTCATTTCTTTTCACTTTTTCTGGTGACGGAAACCTGAATTTCGTTTTGATTTTCAGAATTTTTATCAACTTTGTGGAAGAAAATTGAACTGTGGAAAATACAGAAGAACTTATCGTAGCTTTTAGAAATGATCGGGATATCCCGAAATTCGTCGCGCGTTCGCTGGTGAATAAAAAAACAATTCCTGAATTGATTGAATTTACCAAGCACGAAAAATACCCATTTCCTCAGTATAGTTCGTGGATTTTGATTCATGTAACCGAAAAACACCTTGAAAAAATACAGCCGTACCACCATCAACTCATCGATACATTTTTGATGCTAAAGGATCCATCAGCGCAACGAAATATCGCCAATTGCTTGATAAAAATGCCCTTTACATCGTATCGAGAAGGTGAACTTTTAGATCGACTATTCGACTTCCTACTGGATCCGAATTCGAAAGTTGCTTTAAAAGTGTATGCAATGTATTTAATTGTGGATTTCATCCGAATTTATCCAGAATTAGAAGGCGAACTCTTGGCAATTTTAGAAAAAAATCAAGAACTCGAAAGTCCAGCTTATCGATCAGGAATGCGCACAGTTATCAAACGTCTCGCAGCGCAAAAGCGTAAGATGAAGTAATTAGGTAGACGATAAAAAGTCGTCCTAAAATCAATAAATACCAGACTTTAGGACGACATTTGTCATTTATTTTTGAAATTCTAGGATTGTCTTTTCAATAATTGCAACACATTCCATCAATTGTTCTTCAGTCATTACCAACGGTGGCGCGAAACGGATGATATTTCCATGCGTTGGTTTTGCTAGTAACCCGTTTTCCTTCAGTTGAACACACAAATTCCAAGCGGTTTCACTGTCAGGTGTATCGTTGACAATTATCGCATTCAATAATCCTTTTCCACGCACTTTCACAACCAAATCCGTCTGATCGATGATTCGTTGCATCTCACTTCGGAAGATTTCACCCAACCTGCGAGCATTTTGGATCAAGTTCTCGTCATTTACAACATTCAAAGCCGCAATCGCCACTGCCCCAGCTATTGGATTTCCTCCGAATGTCGAACCATGTTGCCCCGGTTTAATCACGTTCATGATCTCATTGTTTGCCAACACGGCAGAAACTGGATAAACACCTCCTGACAATGCCTTTCCAAGAATTAAAATATCGGGTTGGTTGTAGGTCGCTTGTTTTTCACATTTGTTTTCGCAGGTGCAATTGCCACACACGGCCAACAAACTACCTGTTCGCGCGATTCCAGTTTGAACTTCATCGGCGATGAACAATGCATTATACTGATTACAAAGTGCTTTTGCTTTCGCCAAGAAATCTGCGTTTGGTGTATAAACGCCAGCTTCGCCTTGAATTGGTTCCACCAAAAAACCAGCGATATTTTCTTGCTTCAACGCTTCTTCCAACGCAACTACATCGTTGTACGGAATGGTCACAAACCCGGGTGTAAATGGTCCGAAATTATTTTTTGCATCGCTATCGCTAGAAAATGAAACGATGGTTGTCGTTCTTCCGTGAAAATTGCCTTCACAAACAATAATTTTAGCCGCATTTTCTGAAATCCCACGTTTTTCATACGCCCATTTTCTGCACAACTTAATTGCGGTTTCAACGGCCTCTGCGCCTGTATTCATCGGCAACACTTTATCGAATCCGAAATAGTCGGTCACAAATTTTTCGTACACGCCCAACACATCGTTGTAAAATGCCCGCGAAGTAAGTGTCAACGTTTTGGCCTGATCAATCATCGCATCCACAATTGCTGGATGACAGTGACCTTGATTCACAGCAGAATAAGCGGACAGAAAATCGAAGTATCGCTTCCCTTCCACGTCCCACACGTAAACGCCTTCTCCCTTTGCAAGTACGACTGGCAACGGGTGGTAATTGTGAGCACCGTGTTTGTCTTCCAGTTCCATCAACTTGGATGAACTTAATTTTTCATTTGTAGAAATCATGCTAATAAATTTTTGTTTCGCACCTACTCATCACGGAGAGCAGTCATCCTTTCCTCTTTAACACGGAGAGAAATCATCCAAAAACGTTGCGAAGATACGTTTTTTTTGACGAAAGCAAAAAGACAAAAACTCATTTTTAACGCGTTGAAATAGACACTACGGTAAACTTTTCCAAGCCCATTCACGGTTCAAAATTAAAATTGTTGCGCCAAACTATCAAAAATTTTGTTAAATTAGCACTTCACTATTAAAAAGAATCAGATGAGTTCAACGTATTTAGATCTAGAAGAAGAAGAACAAAAAGGAATCCCAACGTTCTTGAAAGTACTGTGTATCCTAACCTTCATT
>SSGT01000096.1 GCA_008017065.1 Crocinitomicaceae bacterium | reverse complement strand
GTCGCAATATGTAATGGACAAAAACACCTAAAAATAGACAGCAGTGAGGGGTTCTTACTGCTGTTTTTTTTTATGTCAATCTGCAGGATTTTTGTGCTCAAAGGCAGCGAGTACAAATTGGTACCTGCGCTGTGAAATTGGAATGCGCTCTCGGTTTGAAAGGTTGATTAACGCATTTTTACCTTTTTCGATCGATTCAATTTTATCCTTGTTGACGATGAAATTATGATTGACTCGGAGGAATTTTTTTGAATCTAATTCAGTCTCGATTTTCCCTAAATTTTTACTTAAAATATACTTTTTATCGATCGTATTGACCTCCGTATACGCACCACTCGATTGAAAATAATAAAGTTGATCAAAATCCAATGCCAATGTCTCTTGTTGTGAATTGACGATGAATTTTTTTTCAGGTTCTTTTCCAATTGGTTGACCATGTATTCGTTATTCCCAGTGAAAGCAAGCAAATCATCAATGTTGGTATGCCGGTGAATAGTAGTAAAGATGATTTTTCATTTATCATGTTGTCGGATGGAAAATCCGGTTATTTTTCTTCCAATCGAAACGACGGTGAGACGGTAGGAAATGACGAAATTTATTCCTTCAATTTGTTAAAACCCTTCATTTCACCTTTAGAAATTGAAATAAAATTGACTGCTGGTATCAATCAACAGTTGGTTCCCGGGACGATTGTTGTTTTTAAAGACACATCCGGAACCATTTTATTTAGCGATACCGTTGATAACTCTGGACTAGTTCGACCTCAACTAGCTTCTGATTACCGGGGTGATGTAAATATTTCAACTGCAAACGACGAATTGTATCCCGAGACCATTACACTCTCCATTCCGTCCGATGCGCGCAAAATAGAGCGGGAGATTTTCTTAACGAAAAAGGAGAAGTTTGCCCTGTTTGCTACAGTTGTCGATATGAACAGCAAATCGCCGTTGGATAGCGTTCAAGTAGTTATTACCAATCGAAAAACGAATGAAGTTTTGTTTGCTGGAACAACTGATGCGCTGGGAAGTTGCTTCAAACCGATGCCAGGTACTCAATTAGGAGATCAACTATCGCTCCAAGTAAATTGTCAGAAGGAAGGATATCTTCCAGTGTCGGGTACAATTGATGTAGTTTTTGATCGCGAAGTGGTTGTACTGAGTGAAAAAATGAATTTGAATTTAGTCAAACTCGAAAAGGGAATGGACTTGGCTTCACTTATTGATATTAAGCCAATTTACTTTGATTTGAATAAATACAATATCCGAAAGGATGCCGCTGTTGAATTGGAGAAAATAATCAAAGTGATGAATGATTACCCGACGATGGTTATCGAGCTTGGGTCGCACACCGATTGTAGATCTAGTTATGCGTACAATGAAAAGTTATCCGACAATCGTGCGAAGGCATCTGCAGCTTATATTCAAGCAAGAATTACAAATCCGCAACGAATTTATGGAAAAGGATATGGTGAGTATAAATTGAAAAACGATTGTGCTTGCGAAGGTCCGGTCAAATCTACATGTACGGAAGTGGAACATCAAGAAAATAGACGTACCGAGTTTATCATACTTAATTTCTAGATTGCTATTGAATTTTAGAGGATCAGTCCGTTGTTGGATTGATCCTTTTTCTTTTTTGGGATCACGCTGGAGGTGTTGGACGGAGTAAATTAAGTACTTTTGATTTCCTGTCGATTGGATCAGCGCTTGTTCGATGCGCAAATGACTGCATGTTATCGGCGGGAAAGTACGTATTTTTACTTGAAAATTGATATTCAACACGTGAAAGAACAACCGATGAAAAGTATACGATTTACAAAAAGCGAAATTGGATTTACAGTTTTCTTGTTACTCTTTTGTTTTCTGTTTGTTTTTGTAGAAATGGCAAATAACAAGTTGTGGACGAATGATTTTAGAGTTTACTACGGCGCCGTTCACGATTTTTTTAACGGTAAAAATCCCTATGTAGACAATTATGGATTGGATTCAGGATACTTCAAATATCCTCCGTTTACCTTGTATTTATTTGGTGTTTTGAAATGGATACCTTTTTGGATCGGACAATTCATTCACCTGTTTCTACTTGCCAGTTCGTTGCTCATTTCCATGTTTGTATTGCGGGAAATGACGTTTTACATCGTTGAACCTTCGGTTGGAAAAAGACGCATTTGGCTGTTGTATGTTGGCTTTTTGTGTGTTGCCATCCATTTGACGCGTGAGTTTCACATGGGAAATATCAACCTGATTTTGTTGGTGTTGTTTGTCGTGGGACTCTCGAAAATTCAGTCGGAATCGATTTGGTGGACAGCAATTTGCTGGAGTTTGATGACCATTCTGAAACCGATTATGATTTTAGCATTTGTCCCGTTACTTTTTTATCGAAAATGGAAGTTGATTTTGTATCTCGGTGGATTGGGGATTACTTTCTTTTTGTTTCCCGTTCTACATTTAGGATGGGGTGGAAATTTGACACTTTGGATGGATTGGTTTAAATCGATTGCAGCACACGGTACGTACATCGTCAGCGAAAATTCGTTGAAATATCTATCATCATTTTATTTTGGTACCCAATCTGAATGGATTCCTTCATTGGTTGTGTTACTACTTTTGATGGGTGTATTGACGTTTCAATGCGTCAGAAAGCAAAAACAGCAATTCGATTTGATGAATTGGGTTGTTTTATTTACCGCTTTTACCCCCAATTTTTTTGTAACAGATACCGAACATTTTTTACTTTCATTGCCATTGCTTGTGTTTCTGTTGGTGCAATTAGCCGCGCGTAAATCCGCAGTTGGATGGGTGTTTTTTGGAATTGGATTTGTTCCTTTTTCCCTCAATGCAAATGATTTATGGGGAAGAAAAATATCCGACTATTTTGATCAATTAGGAGCGCTAGGAATTGGTAATTTACTGTTCATTGGTCTCTTTTTAGTGTTGATTTTATTCCCTGAAACGAAAACAGAAAATAGCGAAAAATGACTCAAAATTGGTTTTTAAGTATACTCGTCAGTTTGATTGTTTACACCATAGATGCACAATCACCGATCGTTCCTGCGCCTTCCAAGTTTGAACTGCGTTCTGGTGCATTTGAAGTAACTGCGGCTTTCACGATTCAAGACAATAAATCATTGAAATTTGCTAACAACCAATTGGTTGAGTATTTCTCGAATTATTTTGATCTTGCGGTAAAATTAGTTCCATCAAACGGGAAACTTGTGTTTAAACCGATTCAGAATAAAGGCGTTGATTTTTACAGCATAGAGGTTTCTGATTCAATTATCATCTGCTACAGTTCGGAAGCAAGTTCGTTTTATGCAGTGAATTCGCTGTTGCAACTGGTGGTTTTTGATGGCGAAAAACTCCAGATTCCGCATTGTTATATTGAGGATGCACCGCGATTTGGCTGGCGAGGTCTACACTTGGACGTGAGTCGTCATTTTTTTACGGTCGATGAAGTAAAACGCTATATTGACTTAATGGCTTTTTATAAATTCAACACATTTCATTGGCATTTGACGGACGATCAAGGATGGCGTATTGAGATCAAGAAATATCCCGAATTGACACGTGTTGGTGCGCGTCGCGACAGCACATTGATCGGACATTATAACGATGTTCCCTGGAAATTTGATCGCACACCGACAAGCGGATTCTACACGCAAGCTGAAATCCAGGATGTTGTAGCGTATGCGAAATCAAAGTATATCGAAATTGTTCCAGAAATTGAAATGCCTGGTCATGCTCGAGCCGCTTTAGCGGCGTATCCCATGTTGGGTTGCAGTGGGACATTTCAGCCGGTTCCCGGAACGTGGGGTGTTTTTGACGATATTTTCTGTTCGAAGCCCGAAACAATTCAATTTTTGAAGGACGTATTGTCGGAAGTAGTTGCATTATTTCCCTCGAAATACATTCACATCGGAGGCGACGAAGCGCCCAAAAATCGATGGAAAGCATGTGAAAAATGTCAACGGCAAAAATCGATTCATGGGTTGAAAGACGAACATGAATTACAACGCTATTTTGTTACTCAAATGGATCAATTCCTTGCATCGAAAGGACGAACGTTGATCGGATGGGATGAAATTTTGGAAGGTGGATTGTCACCCAATGCTGCGGTTATGTCATGGCGTGGCGAAGCGGGTGGTGTCGATGCCGCGACGCAACGGCATCAAGTGGTTATGTCTCCAACCGAATTTTGTTATTTTGACTATTATCAAAGTAGTCATTCTGCTGAGCCACTCGCGATCGGCGGTTATCTACCCTTAGAAAAAGTGTACAGCTATTCACCGATTCCAGCGAAATTGAATGCAGATCTTCGACCATTCATTTTAGGAGCTCAAGCGAATCTTTGGACGGAATACATTGCTGATTTTTCGGGTGTTGAATACATGACTTATCCCCGTGCATTGGCACTTGCACAAGTGTTGTGGTGCAACGATAAACCAAGTTACGAAACGTTTGAAACGGTTTTAATTAATCATCAATTGCCAATTTTGAAGCGAATGGGCGTAGCTTTTTCCTACTCGTTTTTGTATCCCGAAATGCAAGTCAGCCCCACAAACAAGGGATTAAAAGTTGTGTTTAAGAGTGCGCGAGGAGATGAAAAGTATAATTTAATCATTCGGGAAACGATTGGAGAAAAGGAAGTTCACGCGCAACGAGAAATCAGTGTGTATGATACGTTGTTTTTTGAAAGAGCAAGTGAAGATCACCTTTTTCATTTTGAATTATCACCCATCAATACGTATGAATTCATGCATTCTCCGTTCGATTTGAAAGTACATGCGGGTGTTGGTTTGCCAGTCACCTATTTGACACAACCGAATTCTAAGTACGCAACCAATGGAAATTTAACGTTGGTGGATGGAATCATCGGTAAACATCCGTGGAAAGGCGACGAATGGCTTGGTTTTGATACGGATACGATCGTGTTTATGGTTGATTTGAAACAGCATCAATTCGTTAAAGACGTTCGGTTGGGTTTTTTGGAGGCCAATGGTTCGTGGATTTATTTGCCGAAAGCTGTAGAGTTCTCATTTTCTGCGGACCAACAAACATGGACCAAGCTGAAGAAGATGCCTGTTTCAGAAGATTTTGTGCAACCTGTCAATGTGAATATTCGCTATTTGAAAGTTACAGTCATTGCGATGTCTGAAATTCCAGCGGGTTTTTCTGGAGCGGGCAACGTGCCATGGACTTTCATGGATGAGCTTGAAATAATTCACTAAGTTTTGTTTGTAAAAAGAATTGAAGTTGATTCGATTCGAATTGTTTTGTGTCTAACTTTGCACTCGATTAACTTCTAAGTATCACAGATGTTCCGCTTAAAGAATTGTTTGATTGTCATGTTTGCAATCGTTGCATCTCAGTCGTTGGCTCAAAAGACAGAGAAAAAGATTGTGACACTCGCGCGGATCAATTCCATTGAAGAAGCAGAAGCCTACGTACAAAAGAATCCGAAGGCGCGTGTTGGAAGATTCAATAGAAATATTGATTCAGTCGAGTATAAAGAAATTTCCAAAAACTACCGAATTGGTGATATATTTTTCGGTAAAAAGCTGACGTATAAATTATTGAAACAAGAAAGTGAAACAATTTACAGCTGTCAATACATCGTTTTTGATGGTACTCAACTACCGAAGCACACCATTGATTCACTACGTATTACTCTGCTTAATCAAGCGAAGAGTGGCGTTCCTTTTTATTCGTTGATTGAAACGATGAAACGTACAGTCAATTCAAAAGGGGGAGATTCGGGTTGGTTTCACAAAGAAAAAATGGGGACAGAATTTATAAGTCAACTTATCTCACATCAAATTGGGGACATTTTTCTGCTTGACGATAATGCAAAGCAAATGTATTATGTGGTTTATAAAAATACAAACGAGAGCTTTGCGCAAAGCTGGGTTTTTATTGCAATGTGACCATCTAAATTCGATCTAACACGTACACAATAAGCTCGTCCATTTCTTTGTCATACCCTTTTGAAAATTCTTGATTGGGTCGGTTTGCGATTCCCAAACAAATGGTCGCACATTGATGTCCAAGATTTTTACCGAGTACAAAAAGGGCAGAACTTTCCATTTCAAAGTTGGTCACTTTCAGTGCATCATAGCGAAACGAAGCCAATCGTTCATTCAAATCAGTCGTTGCGAGTGGAAGGCGTAATTTTCTTCCCTGCGGAGCATAAAACCCACTGCTTGTTACTGTGATGCCTGCATGCGTTTTATCAGAAGTTAGTGCGTTGAAAAGCATTGCATCGGCACTTATTAAATACGGTTGGATTTTTGCAGGAAGCTCGAGATGAGCGAGTAGCGCTTTTTCAATCTTTTCGTCATTATCATCGGTCGGAATGGCATAAAAATGGGCAACATTGTCTAATCCCAATGCGTGTGACGATAAGATATATGAATGAACAGGGATTTCGGGTTGAAGTATCCCGCAAGTCCCTATTCGAATCATTTTTAATGGTGTCAAAGTGTCTTTATCGACACGCTTCCGTAAGTCAATGTTAACCAAGGCATCGAGTTCATTTACAACGATATCAATATTATCTGTTCCGATTCCAGTGGACAGCACAGAAATCCGTTTTCCATGGTAGTTTCCCGTATGACACACAAATTCACGGTGTTGAGATTTATGTTCGGTAGCGTCAAACATCGCTGAAATTTGTGCAACACGATCTTGGTCGCCGACAAGGATGATCTTATCCGAAATTTGATGTGGCTCAACGCCTAAGTGATAAATTTGACCCTTGCCATTGAGTACGAGTTCTGAACTTGGATACACAGTATTGAATATTAAATGAATGTATTAGGCCTTATTTTCCGATACTTCCAAATACTTTTTGAAGAATGTCTGATACGCGAGCAGCTGGATCTTTTCTGATTTTGTTCTCCTCGTCTTCAACTAATTTGAATAGCCCCGCAATTGCACGTTCAGTAACATACGCATTCAAGTCGGGGTTCATTTTTTCGCCGCCAGTTATGGTCATTACGCTGTTGTATTTGTTGATGATTGGATTCCAGTAATCGGTCAATTTAACGCGCGAAATTGATTCAGCTACTTTTGGAGAAAATGCAGCTACTAATTTTGAAGTCGTATTGTCTTTCAAAAATTTCGTTGCAGCGCCTTCGCCACCGTTCAAGATTTTAAAACCATCTTGGATAGACATATTGGTTATTGCATCCACGAAAATGGGCAAGGCTGTTTTGGTTGCATCTTCCGCAGCGCGATTTAAGGTCGTTTCAAATTTTTCAACTTGACCTGATAAACCGAGTTCGATTGCTTTCTGTTTAACTTTCAAAGCATCTTGTGGAAAAGGCAGACGAATCGCGTCATTTTTCAAGAAACCATCGGTGATTGAAGTGCGACTCACAGAATTCTTAATTCCAACATTCAGCGCTTCTTTCAACCCTGAAATAACTTCTGAATTGGTTAAAGAAGGAGTCGTTGTAGTGGTACCTGTTGGCAAGCTTGAGGCAACTTCTTGTAAAACGTCACACGCACTCAAAGAAATTACCGTAGAAGCAAGGAATACATTTTTGATTATTTTTTTCATTTTACCCAGTTTTTTGTCAAACTTACAATATTTTTACATTCC
>SSGT01000168.1 GCA_008017065.1 Crocinitomicaceae bacterium | reverse complement strand
GTAATAGCACTCCATGCGAGGAGCCCTCAAACATGTCGATGTTTGAGGGCTTTTTTTATAGGAGACAAGCCATAGGAGGAGAGATTCAAATTTCCCACGTCTGACGGAAAATACAAACCAAAAAAGCCACGCTTCTTCTGAAACGTGGCTTTTACTATTGATCTTTTTTAGTTTATTTCAACTCATCAATCGCTTGGTACAAACGATCCGAAATTTCATCGATAGAACCGATTCCGTTGATGGAGGCGAATTTTTGTTGTGCTTCATAGAAAGCTTTTACTGGAGCGGTTTCGTTTTTGTAAACGTTAATTCTGTTTTGGATAATTGCAGGATCCGCATCGTCTGGACGACCGCTCGATTCAGCACGTTTCATCAAACGCTCACGCAACTCATTTTCCTCCACATCCAATGCCAACATCAACGTAATCGATGTTTGCAACGAATTCAAAAACTCATCCAACGCAACTGCTTGTGCGGTGGTGCGTGGAAAACCGTCAAAAATAAATCCTTTCGGGTTTTCGTATTTCATCACTTCCGATCGCAGCATGTTGATCGTAACCTCATCTGGAACCAATGAACCTTTGTCCATGTAGCTTTTGGCCAACTTTCCAAGTTCGGTTTCACCTTTGATATTTGCTCTAAAAATATCACCTGTTGATAAATGAACCAATCCGTATTTTTCGATTAATCGTTCAGACTGCGTTCCTTTTCCTGCTCCCGGAGGACCAAATAATACAAGATTTAGCATAGTGTTCTGTGTGGGAACATCTCCCTTAAGTTTATAAATCGCATCTAAATTTCTTCCTCGCTCGTTGTAATCCAGACCGTATCCAACAACGAAAAAATTAGGAATTAAGAAGCCTACATAATGGGGTGCATTCTTTCCTTTGAACGCATCTGGTTTATACAGCAGCGTAGCTATTTGCACTGATGTGGGTTGATGCGCTCTTAGTAGCGTAAAAATTTTGTCAATCGTAATTCCGGTGTCAACAATATCTTCAAGGATGATGACGTTTTTGCCTTCTATGTTTGTGTTAAGCCCGATCAATTCATCTACTCTTCCCGACGAAGCTGTACTCCCTTTGTAGGAACTCACCTTCACGAACGAGATTTCACAATCCAAGGTAATTCGTTTGAATAAATCCGAAGCAAACATGAAGGAGCCGTTCAAAACAGCAATGAAAACAACCTCTTTTCCTGCATAATCCGAATTAATTCGGTTTGCTACCGATTGGATTTCCTCCTGAATTTTTTCAGCTGAAAGAAACGTTTCGAATGATTTGTCGACTATTTGAATCACTTTTTCGCAATTTTAGTGCAAAAGTACGATTTCTGAATGAAAAATAGGTCCAAAACTTTGAAATCTACGGATAAACTTCTCTTTTAACTCCGTTCTGGAATTCGACGTGGGATACGAAGTCAATTCATTGAACCATACATCCAAACAACGAAAGGAAACTACAAGGGTTTGAAACTCCCGTAAAATACCTGTTTCACGGCGCAATGTAAATCATTTGTTTTGGACTTTGGGTACACCGAAAATACTGGTTTAATCTCTGTTTTTTCAACCAATGTCCACGTTGCTGGCGACACAGTGACCATTTTCCCGATTTCAATTTCTCCTGCAAAGTCTTTGTCAATAAAAGCAAGCGTATCTTGGGCTTGATTTACTCCGATGACGAATGCAGGAAATGGGATAATGTCAAAAAAGAAACGATCTCGAAACAAAAGAACCCGTACTTCTTGTTTTTCCAACAAATCCATGTAGGCCCAATTGGAACGACATTGCTCCATTTTTGATTCTTCACGCGCCCAAAACTTCTTGGAGCGTAAATAGCAACCAGAAACCAAGATGCTACTTAGTAACAAAAGGAAAATGATTTTCATCGCTATTGAATAATTACGCCACGAAGTCCGTTCATTGCCACAATCGGCTTCAGATTTTTGTCGGAAATCGTTTCTGGTAAAAAAATAAACTTCTTATCGTACATCGTATCGTTGACCCAAAAACTCACCCAATATTCGTTCGTTAGTCCAAACACTTCTTCCATAATCGGTTCGATGCGGGCAGCTTCATTGGGCAACATCAATTCGATACAATGCCGCAAGGTAGCCGTTTTTTGTTTTTCCCCTGTCACAACATTTTCGCCGTATCCCGTGCTTGTGATGATGATTCCCTCCATGATATCGTCTCGTAAATTGATCAAATATGCATTGTAAATCGGTTGTTTGTCTTCTCCTTCTTGTTGTACAATTGCTACGGCAACGTTTTCCACTTTCGGACCCAATAATTCTTCTCGCATCGCGCTATGTAATTTTTCTGAGGTACAAATTTATTGATTTTTAATCATTTTTCGAGCAATTGCGAGGTATCTAAAAATATCTGTTGGATGACCCACTTTGGATTGATTTTTGGCAATGTAAGCCGCATCATTTTTGAATTTCTCTGGAATAACAAAATTGGGGTTTCTCTTGGATCCTGTTCGCACAATAACCAACTCTTCAGCAGGAATGGAAAGAATGTACTGCCCCAAAATTCCGCGGCAATAATACACCGGATTTTTTCCGCCGTAGTAGGTCCAAATGTGTAACCCATATCGCAAATTTGGGACGCCTTCTTCTGTAGTCATTTTGGGGTTTTTAACCATTTCTTGCATGTACCAAGCAGGGATGATTTCTTTTCCTTCCCACGCTCCGTTTTGTGCAATCAATTTTCCCAACCTTCCAAAATCGCGCGACGTTCCGTACAGGCAACAAAATGCTTTCTCTGCACCGTTTTCTTTATCCAAACTCCAATAAGCATCGTGCTCCGTACCTATTTTTGACCAAATTTTATCGTACGCATACTTGGATAAATCCGTTTTCGTCGCTTTTTCGATAATAAAACCGAGCAATTGGGAATTTCCGCTTTGATAATTAAACCGCTTTCCAGGTGCTTCGATTGCTTTTTGGCGCGTCACCAATCCATACAAATCGGTTCCAAAATACGATTCTGCATTTTCAGACAAGGGATTCTTTCCGCTTTCTTCCCAATCCAATCCCGACGACATGATCAACAAATGACGGATGGTAATTTTCTCCTTCCCAGCGGAATTGAACTCGGGCAAATAGTTTCCAACGGCATCGTCTAAACTTTTGATTTTCCCCTCCTTCACCGCAACTCCGACCAACAACGCCACAAACGTTTTGGCGGCAGAAAAACTATTTGAAACGGTATTCACACCGTGATCACCCCAGTATTTTTCAAAAATCAACTCATTGCCCTTGAACACCAGAAATGAAGCCGTTTGCGTTTGTTCCATAAATGCCTCATCTACTGCATCCAACTGCTTCTTGGTAGAACTCATCGTCCACGTAAAAACTGAATCCGCATGTGGAATTGTACTCGAGGCAAACACTTCTTTGTCGTAGATTCCCGGTCCCATTCTTCCTTTCAAATACGTATTCGCGATTCCAGTGTATAGGTAAAATCGCCCTGAAAGCAGGATAAATAAATTCAACGAAATAAAAATGAACAATAACGCGTACAATTTAATTCGAATGACTTTTCGAACAAATTTGCCGAAAGAAGATTGATTTTTAGACATAGTGAAAACCGAATTGAGTAGCTAATTTTTGCTTAAAAACCTGAGCGACCTCTTCAAAATCGAGTGATCTACCAAGTTCTTGTTGCATGGAAGTTACAGCTTTATCGTCAATTCCGCAAGGAACAATGTGATTAAAATAATTCAAATCGCTGTTGATGTTAAATCCAATCCCATGCATCGTTACCCATCGCGAACATTTTACGCCCATGGCGCAGATTTTACGTGCTTTTTCCGAATTCGGTTCAATCCAAACACCGGTAAATCCATCGTACCTTTCGCCGCTGATTCCGTACTCAGCAAGGGTTAAAATCACAGCTTCCTCGAGGTAGCGCATGTATTTGTGAATATCGGTGAAAAAATAATCCAAATCCAAGATTGGATAAACCACCAATTGCCCGGGACCATGATACGTAATATCTCCACCACGATTGATTTTGTAAAACGTTGCCTCATGTGCTGCTAAGCCTTGCTCGTCTAATAGTAAATTGTCTATCGAACCGCTTTTTCCCAAGGTATATACATGTGGATGTTGACAAAAAAGCACGTGGTTTTCAGTCGGAGGAGTTTCCAATTCCTTCCGAAGATCGATTTTCCGTTGCACGTTGGACGCAAAAATAGCTTCTTGCAAAACCCACGCTTCTTTGTAGTCAATTAATCCTAAATTTCGGTAAATTACGTTTTTCATGGCGCTCAATTTTCATCACAAAGCTACGCATTAGAATGGTTCCAACCGAAAACCTGTGGGGGTTTAATCCGGGTTGATTAACGCAATAGATTGATGTGGCCAGCCAACTTCTTTTCTTTCGTACTCTGGAAATCAGTGTAAACAATCTTCCAAACGTAGGTTCCATCCGGACAAGGTTTACCATCGTAGGTTCCATCCCACGATTCATCCATTGAGTTCAACGTTTTAATTCGCTCTCCCCAGCGATTAAAAATCGTCATCTCAAAAGTGCGCACATTACCTCCCACTGCTTTGAACACTTCGTTGAACAAATTTCCTTCTGGTGTAAACGTGTTGGGAACATAAATAATCGCATTGTAAAAAATCTGAACACTGTCTTTTGCTACGCAACCATTGTTGTCGGTATACGAAACGGTGTACTGCATATTTTGGTCGGGTGAAGCAAACGGGCTATTGCAAACCACGCAACTCAAAAATTCAGCGGGTGACCAAATAAATGGCCCCGGCGTGGTGCTCGTTGCTCCCAGTTGAATGACATCTCCAAAAAATGCATACACGTCTGGAACGGTTTGGATAAATGGTTTTGGAAACAAATTCACAGAAACGTATCCCGTGTCGATACAGCCATTGTCATCCGTTCCAACGACATAATAAACTGTACTCTGATTGGGTGTCGCGACCACTTCATCTCCTGTGTTTTTATTCAAGGTGTTTTCGGGTTGCCACACATAAGAAACACCTCCAAAAGCAAACAAAACTGCACTTTCACCCGGACAAATCGTTGTGTCAAAACCAGCCGTAATGTTTGGCTCCTCAATGTCCACAAATACGCTGTCACGAACCGTTCCACACGCGTTGATAAAATCACAATAATACCATTGATCGGTGGTCGGATTAACCGTTACCGTTGCGCCCGTCAGGGGAGAAATATTGATTGCGGGTGACCAAACAAAATTATCAGCTCCCGAAACAGTAATTTGCTTTGGAACCCCCAAACACAATCCAACCGTATCAGGAATAACAGGCATGGGCGGGGTAAGCACTACTTGTACAACAATACTTTCATTGAATACACATCCTGCCCCAGATGTAATCACAACATTGTACGTTGTTGTTTGCGTGGGTGTTGCAATTGGATTTGCCACCGTTGGATCACTCAATGTGGCAGCAGGTGTCCACACGTACGTTGTACCACCGCTCGCAGCTAGTTGGACGGAGTTGCCGATACAAATAGTGGTATCATTGGCGGCATTTCCCGCCCCTTCAAATACATTCAGCGTTACAGCCAACGTATCCGAACCACAACTGTCAGAAATCACCACCGTAAAAACCGTAGAAGTTTGGATCGTTGCTATTGGGTTTGGAATGGAAGGATTATTCAAAAAAGCGGCGGGTGACCAACTGTAAACCGAACCACCTGACGCTTGAAATTGAAACGGTTCGCCTGGACAAATTGCAGCGGGTGGCGCAACGACATTTCCGTTAAAATCACCAATATTGACTATAAATTGTGTCGTGTCTGAAGAAAAACAACCGCTTGAATCAGACACAACCAAGGTTACTTCGTACACGCCTGCCGAAGGATACGTGTGTGAGGGATTCACCAAATTTGAAGTGGTGTTATCACCAAAATCCCAAAAGAAAGTATTTCCATTAGCACTGTTGTTATTAAACACAACTGGGCTAGGCAAACAAATGAGCGGCTGAGGAGCACTTACGATCGCTTCGATTTGATTCAACTCAAATTTAAATGCAGCAAGGTTACAGTTTGAACTTGGATTCGCTGGTGCCCAAACACCTGGCGTGGTCGTAAACCCAAAATCATTTCCTTGACAAGCGCCACAAACAGCATGATAGATTCGACCCGATTTATCAAATCGACTGGTTCCGCCATCTACGTGATTTGAACTTGCAGTGATTCCACCCATGTAAGTAGCATATTCTAAAAATGCTGCGTCTGGACCCAATACCGCAATGTAGAAATTACTCCCGTTGGTGTTTGACTGAAACGCGTCAGGTGTTACTTGAAATCCGTTGCTCGAACTGAATGTCGCCGAACTATTGCTTGAATTGACAGATCCTCCCCACCCTGAAATATAAATTTCATAGCAATCTGAAACCAAAAATGCTGTGGGCGAAATTTCGACATGACCGGTACCTGCCCCAATCGTTGTAGACCAAGCGAGCGTCGCCAAATTCGACGAATATTTCCGAATGAATTGACCTGAATTCGGTGTTCCGTAAACACCCGCTGAGATCGGCATCAACCCTTCCGTTTGGCCATAAACATACACTTGATTATCCAAGTCCAATTGCACAAAATAGGCTTGATCAAACTCGTTGGTTCCAATAAACGAACCCCCTAACACGAAAGGCACGTTTCCTGTCATCCGCATCACAAAGCCATCCGAAATTCCACCGGAATTAGTGAGTACATTCCCCGTTGCAAAACCCAAACTCGCAGAAGTCGATCCTCCCGCTACGTAAACGTCTCCCGTGGATGCAATTTGGAGTGAATTTGCAGCTTCAACTCCTGCGCCACCAAAAAAGGTAGACCAAGTCATCGCGCCCAAATTTGGCGTCATTTTAAAAATCACAGCGTCTTGTACACCGTTGAGGAAAAATTGAAATCCATTTACAATCGGGAAATTACTGGACTCGGTTGTGGAAGCAACCAACACATTGCCCGCATTGTCTAACGCAATATCTCCGCGAAACTGATCTCCGTAGTTGTAATTCAAAACACCTCGGTTGATTCCATCGGTACCGGAACCTCCCACAAATGTGGACGACAACAATTGGGTTCCATTGGCACTGAGACGCGTTACAAAAATATCTGATCCGTTGAATGTCAATCCGTTCTCCGTAAAATTCGCTCCCCCGTTGAACGTAGCATCGTAAGGAGAACCAGGCATTGGAAAATCGGCGGAAGACGTTGCTCCCATGATATACAACTCGTTGTTTGCGTTGCAAATAATACTGTGTGGTGTTTCAACACCCAGTCCCCCAATGAACGAAGAATACAAAAGTGCCGTACCTTGAGCGTTAAACTTCGTGACACCAATATCGAACGCTCCTCCATTGTAGGATGGATCGTAGGCCCCGGCTGAGATTGGATACCCCGATCCAAACACTATTCCAGCAGCAAAAACGTTTGAAGCTCCGTCAGGTGCAGCCGTAAATCCCCAATTGTCGGATGTAGCTCCCGAAAAAGAAGAGAATGTCAGTTCGGGATCGATGACCAACACTTCATGTTGATTGTACCCTGCCGGAAATTCAAAAGAAACTGTCCGGTTGCGAATTTTAAAACGAACCTCCACTTCCGTTCGCTGCCCCGTTGCGCTTATTGTCCACGCTATTGGAGCACTTTCGATGATTTCCCCAAACGGATGCTTGGTATGTAAGTTTCCTGCATCATCCAAATAAATTCGTTTTGCGCCATCTACTTGGAATTGGATTTGACTGGGATTTTTTCCGACACCTACTGTGAAACTATATTTCAAGTGATTGCTCGTTCCGCGCACCTCCATGTCAATCGACGGATACAGGTTGGTGTACACCACACGTCCAACATCCCGAATTTCGGATTTCCATTTCAATGGGTCATTCCCCAAAAAATAGTTGCTATAACTGGCTGAATAATCGCTTTCTGAAAGCGCGACCTGCGTATTTGATCCAATAAATCGCGTTTTGATCGCATGCCCCTTGAGCTCCACTTTTCGGTGCTTGTGTCCATCGTGGTTTTTGTGGTACACCTCCGAAGCATTGTGAAAAGCATAGGTAAATCCCTGCTTTTCAAGATACATTTCACCACTTGCGAGGCCGACACGATACTGAATGTTTTCATGCCATTGACCACGATTGGGACGCATCCACACAGACTCGTCTTGTCCGAAAACAAAAGAAGCAGCAATGATTAAGTAACCAATAATTAATGTACGCATTGACTCGAAATTACGACAAAAATACGAAATGGAAATGTACCAAATCGCAAAGTGTGCTTTTTACCAATTTAAGTACCTATTAAACTCATTTTAAAGGAAAAAGTTGCGTCCAAAATAGATTATTTTTAGTCAGCTATCGATTTCTGAAAATCCCATTCATGCATCAAACGCACAAAAAAAAGAATTGAACCGATCAACCAATTGTGCGTTTTTATATTCAAAGGATCGATAACAAATTTTTATAAAAATTAAAGCAAATAAGCTTCAATTAAATAAGTACCTTTGCCAAAAATTTCAGGAAGAGCCATGAGTGATCCGATCAAACATGAGTGCGGAATAGCACTGTTAAGATTGAAAAAACCCCTTCAATTTTATCTCGAAAAATACGGGACTGCCTTTTACGGTTTGAGTAAACTGCATCTCTTGATGGAGAAACAAATCAACCGCGGGCAAGACGGTGCCGGAGTCGCAAACATCAAGTTTGACATGCAACCAGGTGAACGATACATTTCGCGTTACCGATCCATCGACAGCAAACCCATTCAAGATATTTTCGATCACATCAACAGTCGTTTCAAACAAATTGAGGAGGAAGATCCTTCGAAACTGAAAGACGTTGAGTACCTGAAAAAAAATGCTGGTTTTACCGGCGAACTTTTTTTAGGTCACTTGCGGTATGGAACTTTCGGACGAAACAGCATTGAAAGTTGTCATCCCTTCTTAAGACAAAACAACTGGATCACTCGCAATTTGGCCGTCGCTGGAAACTTCAACCTCACCAATGTCGACGAACTGTTTGACGTGTTGTTGGAAATCGGACAACATCCCAAAGAAAAATCAGATACCGTAACGGTTTTAGAAAAGATTGGACATTTCTTGGATGTTGAAAACGATGAAATGCTTCAGACGCTATCCGCACAAGGATATGCTGTTCCAGAAATTTACGAACGCATCGCTCAAAATTTAGACATTGAAAAAATTCTAAAGAGAGCTTCGGAAGATTGGGATGGCGGGTACGCAATGGCTGGACTTTTTGGTCATGGAGATGCGTTCGTGTTGCGCGATCCTTCTGGAATTAGACCCGCATTTTGGTATGAAGACGATGAAGTTTGCGTAGTCGCTTCGGAACGTCCCGTGATTCAAACTGCTTTCCGTTTGAAATACGACCAAGTGAAAGAGCTGACCCCAGGAAGTGCGTTGATTATCAAAAAATCAGGAAAAGTCAATGAAGTCAAAATAAACGAACCACGTGAACTGAAAAGTTGTTCGTTTGAGCGCATTTACTTCTCCAGAGGAAACGATTACGATATATATGCTGAACGTAAAAATTTAGGGAAATTAGTCGTAGATCAAGTGCTGAAATCCGTTGATTATGATTTAGATAATTCCGTGTTTTCATTCATTCCAAATACGGCTGAAACTTCCTTCTATGGGATGATCAAAGGATTGGAAGATTATCTCAACGACAAAAAATTTCAAGCAATTATGGATTTAGGACCAAATCCTTCTCCAGAACAATTGAAAGAAATTATTTATCAACGTGCTCGTATCGAGAAGATTGCAATCAAAGATGCAAAATTGCGAACGTTTATCACACAAGACGATGCACGCGATGATTTGGTAGCCCATGTGTATGACATCACTTACGGATCGGTTGTACGCGGAAAAGACAATTTGGTCGTGATCGACGATAGTATTGTACGCGGAACTACGCTTAAACAAAGCATCTTGCGCATTTTAGACCGTTTGGAGCCCGTAAAAATTGTTGTAGTTTCTTCTGCGCCTCAAATTCGTTACCCCGATTGTTATGGAATTGACATGGCTAAAATGGGTGATTTTATCGCGTTCGAAGCAGCAATTCAACTGTTGAAAGAACAAGGTAAAACGCAAATTATTGACGACGTTTACAAAAAATGTATCGAACAAGCATCGTTGCCGAAAGAGCAGATCAAAAATTACGTGAAAGAAATTTATGCTCCGTTTACAGCGGAAGAAATTTCTGCTAAAATCGCGGTTTTATTGACTCCACCAAATATCAAGGCGAAGGTTGAAATTGTTTATCAATCGATTGAAAACTTGCACGAAGCATGTCCAAATCACCGAGGAGATTGGTATTTCACAGGAAACTACCCAACGCCGGGAGGAAACAAAGTCGTAAATCGCGCATTTATTAATTTCATCGAAGGGAAAAACGAACGGGCTTATTAGGATGTTAGGACTGTAAGATTTTAGGATGCTAGGATTTTAAGATGCTAGGATTTTAGGACTGTAAGATTTTAGGATATTGGGTGTTGATTTTTTGTGTGTTACAAAGTTCGACTGCTTGGAAGATAATTGTGTTCAACTCCATTTTAACAAAATTTTTACATTCTAGCACGATTTTTG
>SSGT01000094.1 GCA_008017065.1 Crocinitomicaceae bacterium | reverse complement strand
GCACCGTACACATACGCTTGGTCACCAACGGGAGGAAACGCAGCCACCGCAAGCAACTTAAGCAGCGGAGCTTACACAGTACTCATTACCGATGCAAACGGTTGTACATTATCACAACCAGTCAACGTTCCAGCCATTGGCGGACCGACGTTAACGTTATCGAACGTGGTGAATGCGAGTTGTGGACAAACAAATGGAAGTGCAACCGTCAATGCAACAGGAGGAACTGCTCCGTACGCGTATGCGTGGTCACCAACTGGTGGCACGGGAACAACAGCTACCGGACTTGCTGCTGGAAACTATACAATTACTGTTACCGACAACTCAGGATGCATTGTTTCAGAGACAGCTGTTATTGGCGGAGGCTCAGCAATTACAGTAAATGGAACCGTTATTGATGAAAATTGTGGACAAGGCAATGGAGGAATTAACATCACTACTACAGGCGGCACTGCCCCATTGACATTTACATGGTCTCCTGGCGGAGAAACTACCCAAAACATAACAAACATTGTGGGTGGTAGTTATTCTGTAACTGTATCCGATGCAAGCGGCTGTTCAACAACCAGTACATTTGAGGTAGAAGTAGTGGGAAGTTTATCGGTAGGTGTCAACCCAAGCAGCGCAACGATCGAGCAAGGTGACACGGTTCAAATGACCGCTTCTGGAGGACTTATCTACACCTGGTCCCCCACAACAAATCTAAGTTGTGTCTCCTGCGACACAGTGTTGGCTTCACCAAGTGCTACGACAACGTATGAAGTTACCGTTACGGATGCAAACGGTTGCTCCGGGACAGCAGAAGTTATCATTTATGTCAATCCGATTTGTTCACAAGAGATTTTTGTTCCAACAATTTTCTCTCCAAATAGCGACGGCAACAATGACAAACAATGTGTATTAGGAAACTGTATCGCAACAATGACATTCAGTATCTACAACCGATGGGGAGAGCTCGTCTTCGAAACGAATGATCAAAACACCTGTTGGGATGGGACTTACAAAGGCAAAAAAGTGAATTCTGACGTATTTGTTTTCAAATTAAATGCTATCTTGCTGAATGGTAAAGAAGTGAATCAGTCTGGTAATTTAACAGTACTCCATTAATCATACTAAATTCAATTAAGGAAAGATGAAAAAAGAACTTAACATGTATATTCACGGGATGATCACTTCCTGTTTGATTGGTTTTTCGTCGTACGCTCAGGATGTCCATTTCTCACAAATGGAATATTCACCATTGACTTTAAATCCTGCATTGGCAGGCGCAAATGGTTCGATGAATGGAGCCGTAAATTACCGTTCGCAATGGAAAAGTGTCGCCTCTCCCTACAAAACGATCGCAGCGTCGTTCGATTTCCGTTTGAATGAACGAAAAAGACAAAAAAAGGGAATTTTCGCCATGGGCATCAACTTTTTCAATGACCAAGCGGGAGACGCCCGTATATCTTCGACAACTGTAAATGTCAATGCGGCGTATCACCTAATCTTGAACAAAAAAAGTAGACTCGGCGCGGGACTCTATACAGGCTATGGACAACGTGCTATTTCACCAGGTGCTGGACGATGGGGAAGTCAATTCAACGGAAACAATTTTGACAATTCGTTGCCAAGTGGAGAAACGTTTATCTCTGATAATTTTTCTTACTTGGATGTTGGTACCGGTGTCTTGTATTCATTCAAAAATACAGAAACGTACATGACAAGCAACAATCAGCGCGATATCAACGCTGGATTTGCCGTTTATCATCTTAGTCGACCGAATTATTCCTTTTTAAGTGCAAACGACGAACAGTTGTATATGCGCTTTTCACTTTTCGCAAATGCGACGATTGGAATTGAAAATACGCGTTTCTCGCTGATGCCTGGATTCTACTACCAACGTCAAAAAACTGCACAAGAATTACTACTGGGCTCTTATTTTCGATACATGATTCAAGAGGAATCACGAATCACGGGATTCAATAAAGGTGTATTTATTTCATTGGGCGCTTTCTACCGAAACAAAGATGCTTTTGTTGCCAAGGCAATGATGGAATTTTCGGACTATTCCGTTGGTTTTGCATACGACGTCAATTTATCCAGTCTGACAACGGTGTCGCAAACACGAGGAGGATTTGAGTTGTTTTTACGCTACAACTTAAGTCCTGCATTTGGCGGTGTACGATCACGGATTTAAACCATTCATAAACAAACGAAAAAGGGCTATTGAATTTACCATCAATAGCCCTTTTTTGTGTCTCTTAAAAGCAATATTACATACCTCGTTTCAATTGCATCAAAACCTTAAATGCTTTATCTACATCATCTTGATTGAAGATAACTGTAAACTCATTCGCTGTAGAAACAATTTCAACGATATTCAGTCCTTCCCAAGCGAGGTGTTTTAAAATATAGTAGTAAACGCCGTAAATTTCGGTGTTGACACTTGGCAATTTCACTGTAATGGAAGCTAAGTTTTTTGTGTGCGATTTTAAACGCTCATCTTTCAACAACAAGAGCAATTTTTCAGTAAAGGCGGAGTTTGTAACAATGGAAGTTTCGGTAACACCTCTACTGATGGTGTAAAAACTATCATTTTCGGCCTCAAGCAGCTGAATCAACTCTGCTTGTTTTTTCTTCAATGATTCTGAATTTTCAAACGTAAAATCTTCGAGGTTACTGCGCACTAAAAAGTCGCCCAGTTCACCCATAATATTCACAATTTTTAAATTCAATCGGTGATACAAACCTGGGGTCATGCGTTTGATCGCCATTACGATTGCGCCTTCTTTAATCTCTGCGCCGTAATGCTCTTCGATTTCGGGTTTGATTTTGCGGGCAAGTGCAGATATATTAACCAAATTTTCGGTCATCGCTTCTCTTAGAAACGGACTTCGGTTAATGATATCTTCTGTGATTTTTCCAATAGATAACATTTTTTTTGGAATTTGAAATAAGTGGATATAAGTTGTAAAAATAACACTTTTATGAAACTTTTTTATCAAAAATGTTAAATTTATACACTATTTACTCAATAACAAACAATATTTCCGCTAATTAATAGAATCATTCGAAAAATCAAAAAAATATTTTTAGATAATACACAACACTTTTTTTTTGAATCAACTCGACTGTCGCTCACGCACCAAATTCAGCGCCAATTCTAATTGTTGAATCGGTGTTAGGTTTGTATTATCAATGAGCACCGCATCGTCAACTTGAATGAGCGGATCCAACGCACGATGTGTATCGATGTAATCCCGTTCTGCCAAATTTTGTTGAATTTCCGCCAACGTAACCGTCGGATTCTTTTGAATCATTTCGTTGAAGCGGCGTAGCGCGCGAACTGCTGGATCGCACGTAATAAACAGCTTCAATTCTGCATTCGGGAGCACTACCGAACCAACATCTCTCCCATCCATTACCACACCACCTGCTGCGCCCATTTTCTGTTGCTCGAAAATTAATTTCGATCTCACTTCTCGGATCTCTGCAATTCTACTCACAAACGAACTCACTTGGATACTTCGGATTTCCGATTCTACATTTTCACCGTTCAGTACAATTTCTGGCAAACCAGTCTGCTTGTTCAACTCAAAGTACAGCGTGATTTCGGGAAGTCTTCGTACCAATTCATCAATATCTATTTCTTTCTCGACGATCATCTTGTTGCGAAGCGCGTACAAAGAAACAGCGCGATACATCGCTCCCGTATCGATAAACACATATCCTAATTCTTTTGCAAGGGCTTTTGCCAAGGTGCTTTTACCACATGAGGAATACCCGTCAATTGCAATCGCTATTTTTTTTTGCATTTCAATTCGTTGAAATTTGAACATAAAAAAAGTCGTTCTATTCGAACGACTTTCACATTGATACAATTAATTTATTAGAATCTGAATCCTAAACGGACAGCAGCAATCATATCTGTAGCAGAACCATACACTTTCTCAATTGTCGTTGAGGTCGTTGTATTTCCGTTTGAAGTTGTAGTTGCTTCACCTGGACCGACAGTCAATTTTGATACTTGAAATCCAACTTCAGCTCCTAAGTAAAACGCAGAAGAAAAATTGTAATCAGCACCAGCCATAACAGCTGCACCAATTCTCTTCAACGGCAACTCAGCATCTCTCATGTAGTTTGCTTGGTATGCAGTCGCATTCGCGTTTTCACCGTCAATAATTCTTTTACCACCTCCGTAAACAAAATCAACAGCTACGTATGGAGATAATTTTTCTGTTCCAGCAACATGGTATTCAGCACCAATCGCAACATTCCAAGCATTTGATTTTTCCATGTAAGTACCTGTAGAACCTGCATTGTTTGGCAATGAAGTGAATGTGCTAGTTTCGTTCGTATTTCGCATCCCGAAAGTACCTCTTAAAGCGATTTTTTCAGTTGCAAAATAACGGAAACGCAAAGACGGAGCCAATTTTTCTCCGATAACTACTCCACCGATGTTAGTTTGACCTTCAATAGTGATCATTCCTTTTTGTTCACCAGTTTGAGCCATCATCAGACCGCTGAAAAGTAATCCTCCTATAAGTAAACTTAATTTTTTCAAATAAATTATAAATTTGTTGGTTGCACAAATGTACACATAAAATTCAAGTAAAAGCACAATTCAAAATATTTTTTAGCAAATTCTACTTTTTTTTAGTGTGATTTATAATCAATTACAAAAAATAGTCGACTTTCAACCACCGTTTTTAAACAACGCATTCAAAATTGGAATCACTCGCTTGTCGGTTCGTAACGCTTCGATTTAACGGAAATGAAACAACCGTTTCGAAGCGCAACCAATACGTTTTACATTCAGCATTCAGCGCAAACCTATTTCTGTATTTTCTCTTTTATTCCATTCATTATTCCTTGCATCTCGTTAAAATTACATGTACTTTTGATTAGAGAATACAAATGAATATGACATCATCCCAATTACTGAGCGAAATTAAAGGAATCACACACGCCAATATCGAAGTTACGCGAAAGAAATTTTTCCATTTATCCGACGAACAAAAAAAGTGGCGACCGAATATGGAGAGTTGGAATTTACTTGAGATCTTTGCGCATTTGAACGAATATACTCGGTTTTATAATTCCACGTTCTTAAAAAAAATACAATCTACCAAGTTTCGTACGCCTACTGAAAACTTCGTTTCTTCTCCGCTCGGACGATCAGCATGGAGCTCCATGAAATTAGGGAATGCTAAAAATGTAAAACGAAAATTCAGAGCCCTGCGAGCATTCAATCCGACAATCAATCCTGGATTAATGCAAGAGCAAGATATTCAACGCTTCTGCGATCTACAGCACGATTTCTTAGCGATCATCGACTCCGCTGCTTCGATCAATATTCGCAAAGCAAAAGTTCACACATCTATGAGTAAAATCATCAAACTTCGCTTAGGGGATGCGCTTCTATTTGCAAGTTACCACAACGAACGCCACTTGCAGCAAGCGTTAAACATATTGAATAACAAGCAGTTCCCAAAGAAATAATGACGATCAAATTTGCATTTTGCACGGTGAATATCAGTCCACTCCGCGCGGAAAACAGTGACCCTTCCGAGATGGTCTCACAGTTGCTTTTTGGTGAACTTGTAGAGGTGATTGAACGCAAAGAGAATTGGACACAAATCACAACGCTCACGGATAGCTACACAGGCTGGTGCGATTCAAAACACTTGATTTTTTTATCGCCGAAAGAAACACAGCGCTGGTTGGACGGGTTGACGCAGCAAACACATCTACTTCGAAAATTGAATACTCCGTGGGGAGAACAATGGATTTCTCGTGGAGCGTTTGTGCCTGCAGACAATTTGCAGACATTTCAAATTGGGTCATGCACTTTTACGTGGAGCGATTGTGTAGAAAAATTACACTTCGACAGTGTAGCCGAAGTAGCGAAAGCATATCTCAATACACCTTATCTATGGGGTGGAAAAAACCCGTTTGGAATTGATTGCTCTGGTTTGACACAAGTAGTTTACCGCTTTTTTGACTATAATTTGCCGCGCGACGCAAAAGATCAAGTTGTGCACGGTGCTGAAATTCAATTTGAAGAGCTACAAGAAAATGATCTTGCCTTCTTTCAAAATGATTCTGGCAAAATAACACATGTGGGCATCATTCTCGCTGAAAACAAGATCATTCATGCCGCTGGACAGGTTCGAATTGATACAGTTACTTCAGATGGAATTTTTAATTCTGAAAAAAATCTACTGACTCACCGAATTTCTACTTTTAAACGCCTTTAAATCTTATATTTGTTATCCTAAAACTTATAAAATGCGTATTC
>SSGT01000182.1 GCA_008017065.1 Crocinitomicaceae bacterium | reverse complement strand
ATACATCCGATTGGCATCTCGGAAAACAATTGATGAAAATTGATTTTTCGCAGGACATGAACCTGTTTTTTGATTGGCTAATTCAGCGGATTCAGGCGGAAAATATTGATGTGCTCTTGATGTCGGGCGATTTGTTCGATCATGCGAATCCGTCACAACTTGCACTTCGAAATTATTACTTGTTTTTAAAACGAATTATTTCCCTAGACTGCAAAGTGATAATTACGGGCGGGAATCACGATTCTCCCCATGTGTTAAATGCGCCCAGGGAGCTGTTGGATGCCTTAGATATCAGCGTTGTTGGCGGAATGCCTGCAGAACTCAACGAGGTTTTTGTTGAGGTCGAGGTGCGCGGCGAAAAAATGGTGATTGCAGCTGTCCCGTTCTTACGGGATAAAGACGTTCGTCAGTCGACGGCAGGCGAGACGTATGCCGACAAAGTGGAGCAGACACGCGCAGGACTCGAAGCTTATTTTCAAGCGGTTGATGCGTACTATAGCCAACATTTTGACGGAATTCCGTTGGTGATTATGGCTCATTTGTTTGTCCAAGGAGCAATGCCAAGTGAAAGTGAACGAGAAATTCAAATCGGTAATTTAGCAAGTATCGATTCGCATATTTTTGGTCAACATGCGTCTTATGTTGCGTTGGGTCATATCCACAAGCCACAGCGCGCAGGTTCGGATCATGTCCGGTATTGCGGTTCACCGATCCCCATGAGCTTCAGCGAGAAAAACGATCAGAAACAAGTAGTTATGGTCACCTTGTCGGGTGATGTGTGTGCGGTTGAGCCGATTCCCGTTCCGTCTTTTCGAAAATTAAAAACATTTAAAGGAACGTTTGCTTCCGTGGTGTCGCAATTGGAGACCTACGAAACGGATTCCATTTTAGAGGATTTAGCTGAAATCGAGGTAATTGAAGATCAAGAGAATGCGGCGACGATTCGCGCGGTGGAAGACTTGATGGCTGGCGAAGAAAAATACAAGGTTCAACTGTTAAAAGCAAAAATTGATTTCAAAAATAAAATTGCGGGCACTTCGTCGATACTCAAAAAAGGGGAGGATATCGCTGATTTTACACCCGAACAATTGTTTGAAAAGCGACTTTCACTGGATGAATCGATTGAAAATAAATCGGAACTAATGCTCGCGTTTAAAGAGATTCTTGAACAGTTGCACAATTCTACTTCTAACGAAACGAGGTCATGAAAATTTGTAAAATTCGACTCAAAAATATACATGCATTGAAAGGTGAGCACTTGATCGATTTCGAAAATGGTGCGTTGGGAGATGCAGGTTTGTTTGTGATTACTGGACCCACTGGTTCTGGAAAATCAACGTTGTTGGACGTGATTACATTGGCGTTATTCAATCGAATTCCACGACAAGAAAAAGCAATCTCAAAGTCGATCGTGGAAGACGAAGGTGTTATTCTAACCAAAAATACAGACGATTGTTACGCAGAAGTTGAATACAAGGTCAACGAAACGGTGTATCGCTCGAGTTGGTCAATTCGACGAACGCGAACAGGGTCGTTAGATGAGCGCAAACACGAATTGGTGAACGTTACCACCAACGAAATACTTTCTTCAAGTAGGGCAGATGTACCTACTAAAAATGAGCAGGTTATTGGTTTGAATTACAATCAGTTTACGCAGTCAATGATTTTGGCACAAGGACAGTTTTCGAAGCTCTTGCTGGCCAAAAAAGATGAACGAAACAAATTACTGGAAGAGATTACTGGTACTTCTGTTTACCGAAAAATCGGCGCTCAGGTTTATTTCACTTGCAAAGAGGCGGAGAAAAAAGTGAGAGAACAAGAATTGAAAATGGGAGAAACGGTTTTACTGACCGATGAGGAAATTGCTGATCTCACTGCGAAAAAATCGACTCAGATACCGTTGTTGGAATTCAAAAAAAAAGAATTACAGCTTGTTGAACAGCAAAAGAACACAAAAAATGCCATTCGTAAACTGGAAACGGAACAGCAGCAGGATGCGATCGATTGGAAAAATTACTTTCAGCGGAAAACAGATTTTGCATCCGATGCTGGAAAGCTACAGCAACATGAGGTTTTTGCAGTATTTCGTGAACCGTTGATTGCCATTCAGTCGAAAAAAGCGACGTTGGATCACACGGAAACGGGGATCGTTCAAGCGCAAAACGAGGAAGCGTCACTCACGTCGCAATTGCAAACGCTACTCAGGGATGCCGGTGATTGTGTGCATCAAACGATCACGGAATCGGACGATTTTACACACATAGTGACTGCGTTTCGAGTAAAAGTCCAATCGCTGTTGGACGCTGAATCAACGGCAAAGCGAAAAGTAGAACAGGAAGAAAATCGATTGATTGACCGACTGAAATTGCTCAATAGTCAAGGATTGGACTTGAAACAAGATGCAGAACTTGAGGTTCAGTTGAAGGAGCTCATTCAATCGATGGAAGCATCGATCGAAGCAAGTCAGTTGCACGATTTAGCATCGATTCAAGAACGGAAAATTGCACTAGCATCGAAGCGTTTGTTGGCGCAACAGTTGTTGTCAAACGAACGATTGATTCAAGAAAAAAAAGAATCGTTGTTGACGTTGCAAGGACAAGTCAATTCTCAGGAAGAACAGCGTAGTGGGTTGACTCAACAGTTAGCAAACGAGCAAGCGAAATTGGTACAGTTAAATCCGTTGCTTCTGCAAGCGCAAGAAGCATTTCAGGTGGCGCAAAAGGAATTGGGATTGTTGAGTCATCGATCGGAATTGGAAGACGGAAAACCTTGTCCTCTCTGCGGTGCAACACATCATCCGTATGCGGAGAAGTTTGAAAATGCGCAGATGGAATTGTTGCTGAATCGGAAAAACACCTTGGAAGCAGACAAAAGTCAACTGGAAAAATTGGTCGTTCGGTTGGAAGAACAGTCGATTTTGTTGCATAATTCCATGGAGATTAATAAACGTGAATGTGTTTTAAAAGCGACTGAAATTGAGTCTGTTGATACGGAGAACATAAAGTTGTGTGATCAATTAGAATGGCCGTTGGAACAAATGACAGAAACGTGGAAATTACGATCGCTAGCGATTGAATCAGGCCATGAAGCGTTAAATAAATTGGAACAAGATTTTCGAAAACTTCCAATTTTGCTTGAAACGTTGGAAGCTCTAAAATTGGTTTCGACGTATGGAGTAGAATGGAAAAAAGCAATGTCGAATCGAGAAAATGTGTACCGCGGAAATGATATTTATGAAACTGTAGAAAATTTACTGAAAACGTACAACGAATCCAATTCTTCGATCAAAAATGTGCGCAATCGGATGAACGAGTTGAAAAATGCACATCGAGCGGATTCAGAATGGTTAAATCATGCGACGAGACAACTATTGATCGAGGTGCAAGCAAAAGGATTGAACTCATTAGAAGCATTGAATGAATTGATTTTGACGGAAGATGTCGCATCCACATTGCGCTCACAAAAACAAGCGTTAGAAACTGAATTTGTTCGACTAGATTCTAATAAAAAACGCATCGAATTGGAATTGCAATTACTTCGGACGCAAGACGATTCCACCGCAACGATGGAGGAAATTGATTTCAAATTGAAACAATTGAAATCTGAAATTGAGCAATTGCAGCAGGTTATTTGGGATCTACAAAAACAATTGAGCGACAACGATGAAAAGAAAATTCATTTTCAAAAACAGCAAGAGGAATTGAACCGATTGCAAAAAGACCTGAATTTATGGTCACAAATGAATATTTTGATCGGTGACGCTTCGGGCAAAAAGTTTTCGAATTTCGTGCAAGATCTGACGTTGAAGCAATTGATTGAATTTGGAAATAAACGCTTACAAGGATTTTCAGATCGCTATTTATTGAAAGTCGATGAAGCATCGGATCACTTAAATGTGATTGATACTTTTATGGGAAATACGCAACGTTCGGTATCTTCCCTGTCGGGAGGTGAAACGTTTAAATTAAGTTTGGCGTTAGCTTTTGGTTTGTCGGATTTAGCTGCGCGGAACGTGAATATTGAATCGATTTTTATCGATGAAGGTTTTGGTACCTTGGATTCGGATTCGCTGGATCAAGCCATTACGATTCTGGAAACCATGCAACATGCTTCCAACAAATCAATCGGTATTATTTCCCACGTGGGAGAATTGAAAGAACGCATCGGTACAAAAATCAAGCTGATCAAATCGGGAGCTGGATACAGTAAAATTGAAATAGAGTAGTTAAGATTAAGTAATTGAATAGATAAATGGATTTTACAATACGACATTACGAAGCCTCCGACAAACAAGGTGTGCTGGCCGTTTTTGATGCGAATTGTCCCACCTTTTTTGCGCACGAAGAACGGCAATACTTGGAAAGTTATTTGGACAACGAAATTGAAATCTACGCAGTGATCGAAGTCGACGGAAAAATCGTTGGGAGTGGAGGTGTAAATACGGAATCAACCGAAGATGGAAAAAAAGGGGTAATCAGTTGGGGGATGATTCATCCTGATTTTCAAGGGATGAAGTTGGGGCGTAAATTACTAGAATGGCGCATTGCTCAGTTGAAATCAATACCCGCTGTTACGACAATTGTCGTTCGAACCTCACAGTTGGTTGCCGCGTTTTATGCGAAAAAAGGGTTTGTTTTGAAACACGTAGAAGCCGATTTTTGGGCACCAGGTTTTGATTTGTATGACATGGAACTTGGAATTGAGCGGTAATTTCACTTAATGCGTTTTTTTTAATAAGAAAATACAATTTTGTTGTCGCTAGTTAATCGAGATACATTAGTACAATTGATTGAATGTTAGTGCTTTGATTTTCTTTGATCCAATTCGTTTGTTCGTTTAAAATATTTTATTTACTTTTAGTTAAATAGAAGTTGCAAATCGTTGGCGTCTGGTGTAACATTGTGTTTACGTTAGATCGACTAACAGTTTATTTTTCAACCCCTTACTGCTCGTATCACTGCAACCATACCTGAGATTTTATTGTTGAAATAATAAACTTGATGGACAGAGAAAAAACGAGTGGAACAGTTCGATTGGTTACCTTGATTGTAGTTTTGTGCAGTTTTATCATTGCCGTTGGCGCGTTTGGTTATTTCAACCTGACAAAATTAAACGAAACTTCAAAAGTAAATTACACAAGCCGAATTGTTCCGATAGATCAACTGACAACTATCAAACAAGTGTATTTGAGAGGAATAGTCAAATCGACGCAAGCTTTTGCAGCAGGAAAACAAAGTAAAGAAGCGTGTTTACAAGAGATCAAGGATGCAACGACTGTACTAAATCAAACGTGGACGACTTATAAAAAATCAGTCAATACACTTGTGTCTCGACAATCAGTGCATAAAATTGACGACCTAATGTCCGAAGTGGGGAAATCAATCGAACAGTTGAAACGACTTGTTCAAACCAACGATAAAGCGGCAGTTTCGGCTTTTGTCAGTCCGAGATTGGTTACAGAGATCGAGGATGTTGTAGCGCAGTTGAATCAACTGTTGACAATCTATTTTGATTCGATGGATCGAGCGTACACGCAAAGTCAGACGGATTTTCAAAACCTGAAATTCCAATTTCAATTGACGTTGTTCAGTGTCATTGTTGTGGCGTTACTCTTGTCCATTCTGGTTATTCGAGCGATAAACAAGTTGATCCGAGCACTCAAGTCAAGTCATTTGGAAACATACAAATCAGATACGCGATTTCGAAGTTTTATTCAAAATGCAGGCGATCCGATCTTGATTTTTGATAACAACTTGCGGGTCGTGGAACTCAACGACGCAGTCGAAGTTTTACTTGGATACACGAAAACGGAGTTACTCGGAAAAAAAGCCAATGAATTTGTTGTAGATTATTTCGATGTCTCGGAAGGAGAACATATTCAGTTGATTCGATCGAAAAAAAGTGCAATTGTTGAGCGAAAATTGAAAAAGAAAGACGGAACATTCGCGCTCGTCGAAGTGAATTCTACCGAGCAACCCGGGGAGGGATCTATAGCCATCATTCGGGATATTTCGGAGCGGAAAAATACGGAAAAGGCCTTGCAAGAATCGGATGAAAAATACCGCTACTTGTTCAAAAATTCGCCCGCTTACAATATCATTTGGGAATTAGAAACATTTCAAATAAAGGAAGTGAATCAAGCGGTGCTAGAACGGTACGGATATTCGGAAGAAGAATGGAAGACCATGAATGCTTTTCAATATCGACCGGCAGAAGACCACGAAAAGATTCGAAATTTTGCAAATGAAATGCTGCAATCTGATCTCAAAATTATTCAAAATACATGGCGTCACATGACCAAGCAAGGCGATGAAGTTTGGATGGAGATTACTTCACACAAAATCATTTACGAGGGTCGACCTGCGATTCTTTCGCTTGCCAACGACGTCACGCATCAGCGAAAAGCAGCTTTTGAATTACAGGAAAAAAAGGAGCAACTGAAATTGTTCATTGATCACAGTCCTGCTGCATTAGCGATGTTGGACACGAATATGTGTTACTTGGAGACAAGCAAGCGTTGGATAACCGATTATGGGTTGCACGGTCAGCAAATTATCGGCAAATCGCACTACGAGATTTTTCCAGAAATTCCACCCCGTTGGAAAGCGATACATCAAAGCGCGCTCAGCGGAAATCAAGAAAAATCCGATGAAGATTATTTTATTCGAAAAGATGGTAAAAAAGAATGGATCAAATGGCAGATTTATCCGTGGCACAAGGCAACAGGTGAAATTGGAGGTATCGTGATGATGACGGAAGTGTTGACCGAACGCAAATCAGCACAGGAATTGTTTCAATACCAATTTGAAAATTCACCGGATATAATTCTGATCGTTAACCGTTTGTACCGAATTGAAAAAATCAATCGATCCGTTGAAGGTGGTCTTTCGGCGGAAGACTTAGTTGGACGAGATTCGATCGACGTGTTGCCAGAAGAAACCCGTGCAATGGCGATGGACGCATTGGAAAAATGCTTCAAAACCGGAGAAAATATTGAATTTGAACATTTGTTGCGTCCCGGTATGTATGTTCGCTCGCGTTTCGCACCAATCATCAACGAAGAACATGTTACCCACGTGATGATTTTTGCTACCGACATCACCGACATGCGCAAAACGAATTTGGAATTACAACAAAATGAGTACAAGTTGCGTATGCTGACCGAACAAATAAGCGATGCAATCATTTTGTTGAATGAACGTGCTGAAATTGTGTATATTACTTCCGTAGTAACGAAAGTTACGGGGTTCGAATCAACGGATTTATTACACAAGCACGTGACACATTTCATTGTACCGGAAGATTTGGCTGCGGGACAAAAAGTAATCGAGCAATCGTTAAGTCTGCCCGGTGTTTCACTGAGTTTTCAATTCCGAATCCGTGATGTGCACGGAAATATTTTTGCAATTCGCGGCGATGCTGTCAACCAGCTCAACGATCCGAATGTAAAAGCATTCATTGTCAATTTCAGAGTGGTATGATTTTTTTAGCTGCAGAAATCTCCCGAAATCTAAATAGCAGCGAAGTTGTAAATGAATAGAAAAAAATTGATGCAAATAGAAAACCTGAAATTCCCAATCATCAACTGGATTTTGACCGTTCTGATCGGTCCGTTGATCTGGCTTACTTATGAAATTATGTGCAACGGAGAGGGTGTATTGAACATGCTTTCGATTGTGATTCCAAGTTGGATTTTTGGACTTTTTTTCTCGCTACCCACGTTAGTAATTCAAGTGTTGACGTTCCTTCTCCTCCTCAAATACATGAATTCCGTTTACCTCATTCGACTTTTTTACTTGCTGGCTGGAACTGTGATGATTGCACTCACATTTTGGTGGATTGGCGGTAGTCTTGTAATTCCGCTGTTTGTTTCTTATGCCTCCGCATTTTTGCTTACTGGAATTTTGATCAAGGTGCGTTAATCGATCGCAGAATCGGTCGACTTGATGTTTTTTGCGTCCAATGGAACCAAATTCAATTCTGTATTTTTCCGTAAGTAGTGATTCAAAATGGTTCGCGCATCGCGGTCCTCTTGGTGAAGTGTAATGTGTTTTCTCCACGCAGCTTGGTTGTGTTTTAAAACATAATACGGCACAAAACCATAACCGCGATAAATTCCATGCTCCACCAAAACCAAGCATTTTTCATTGCGAACTCGTCCTTCTTCCACGAGGTAAAAATGCTCATTTTCGAAAGTCAACCGATCGATAAACGTCTGCACACGCTGATTGTAATTCGCTACAGGCTCTGCTTGAATACAGGCACCTGCACACGTTTTCACTTGATACCCGAAGCATGCGTGCGCGGATTGATAGAGTCCACACAGTTTTTGGCACAAATCAAATTTTTCCGCTTGTGCTGTCAAATAACTCACAGCGTCTGCTTTGGAAGTGAATGTCAGCAGCGGCGTTTCTGTCTTTTTGGCTGTCTTTTCAATGTACAAATGAATGTAGCCGTTTGCGTCGGTATAATCGAAAAGTCCGTACGGGAATTGATTTTTGCGCAGTGTTCGGTTGTAAATCGGTTTGTGGGCTTTGATTAAATTCGATTCATACAAGAGCGCCACTAATTCAGAACCTGTTAATTCAAACTCAATCCGACAGATTTCCGACAACATTTCAGCGCCTTTTTTGGTTTTATTGTTGCGCAGGTGTTGATCAATTCGTTTGCGGATGTGCTTGCTTTTTCCAATATAAATCAAGCGATTCGCATCGTCGTAAAATTTGTAAATTCCCGTTTTGTTCGGAATTTCCTCCAAGGCATTCAAATCCAAGTTTGGATGAAGGATTTTTGGATTGATGTCTTCTTGCAAAAACGTCATTAGATTGGCGACACTTTTTTCGTGTAGAATGCTAAAAAGTAGGGCAGTTGCATGTGCGTCTCCTCCTGCGCGATGTCTTCCAACAAGTTGAATTCCAAGTGCTCGCGTGAGTTTACCTAAACTATAGGATTCGTGTCCCGGAAGCAAATGACGTGACGCACGAACGGTACACAAATGTGGACGGCGGTAATCGAAACCCAGGGTTTTGAATTCGTGACGAATGATTCCGTAGTCAAATCCAACGTTGTGAGCAACAAAGACACAGTCTTCTGAAAATTCGACAATCTTTTTGGCTATTTCATAAAAGTGTGGTGCATTTTCAACCATCGCATCGCTAATGCCGGTGAGGCGTACGATAAAATCAGGTATTTTCATTCCTGGATTTACCAGCGAAACAAATTCATCGATGATTTGCGTACCGTCGTGTTTGTACATCGCAATCTCTGTGATTTTGCTTGATTTAGGACTTCCACCTGTGGTTTCTATATCGACGATTACATAATGCATTTACAAGGTGCAAAGAAACGAGTTTAATTTAACAAATGAAAGTCCTTCGTGTTAAAAGCGAGGAAATGAATCGATCAACGTGTCAGAAAATGAGACGCCTCCGTTTCCGTTAACTGGATTAAAGAACGTTGTTTTTTACGCGCTTTTTTTTGTGAATTAATTGTTAATCTTTTTCGTTCGGGAACGCATCCGAAGTGTGGTGTCCAACTGTAACCGCTTGTTTTTGATAGTATTAATTTGTGATTGATGGAAAAACGGACTCGATACACAATTCCCTACGTACGTGTACGGGCCTGAAATTGTACCCAAAACGGATTAAAAGGGTTAACTTTACGGCTCATGTTTGCAGTGTTTTTCAAGTATTTAAGCATTTTTTTAGTGATACTTTTCGGAAGTTTCACACTGCTTGCGCAAGAAAAAACGCAATTGGATTCGCTTTCAAAAAACAGCGTTCCAACCGACTCGATTCCTTATAAGAACCCGGAGAAAATTGACAAAATCATCAACTATGCCAAGCAATTTATGGGAACTCCTTACCGCTACGCAGGGATGACGCCATCTGGATTTGACTGTTCGGGATTTATCAATTACGTGATGGGAAATTTCGGGATTAGCTTGGCGCGCTCCAGTTACAGCATGGCGGAGTATGGGAAAACAGTAAAACTAGCAGATTTGCGTCCGGGCGATTTGATGTTTTTCAAAGGAAGTAATGCAAAATCTACCAAAATAGGACATGTTGGATTGGTGGTAGAAGTTAGTCCTGGTCTCATTAAGTTCATCCATTCTGCGAATGGTGGCGTTCAAATCACGACTTTCAACAAAAGCAAATACTACGTTCCTCGCTTTATAAAAGCTACGCGTTTGGACTACGGTGTAGAATAATCCGAATTGCACGGGATAATTTCGTAACTTTGTACTCAAAATTAATAAAATGGCAAGTAAAAGAACTTTCAAAAGAGATTTGAATCGAATGATCTTTGATGTCGTTGAAGAATGTTTCAGCGTACAATTATATAACGAATCTAAAACAGAAGCAACCAATAAATTGATTGACGAAGCGGTTGAATTTAGAAACAACATGACAGAAAAAATTCATGCTGCAAAAACGAAACAAGCGTTTAAAGTGTTACATGCAGAAGTAGAAGACGCAGCGGTTGACTTTACCCACAAAATCAACGGATTGCATTAATTGGTTGCATTGATTCGAAATGAATTTTTGAAAGCGGATTGAATCTCGAATTTGATCCGCTTTTTTATTACCAAACGCGTACTTTTTCCATGTACCAATGCTTTTTATCAACTTCGCCATTTCGAGGAATAATGCGCAATGATTTGGTTTTTAATAAGTAATGCATCGGAATCGATGTTCCAATTCCGATGAGTCCTATCAACGCCGTTTTGTAATACCTTTTTTGATTAAAATCTCCCGTTTTGTAATTGATGCTGATCAGTGGGGCGATGATTAAAGTTGTAAGCACAGAAGTCGTAGCAAGCGTTGGTGCTAAAAAATCCAATTTACTCGATTTTTGATACGTGATGTTTTTCAAGTTTTTAAACTCCACAAATTTTTCGGGCTCTGTGTAATACACGTAAGATTCATTCGAAGATTCATTTTCGAATTCAAGGATGTGTTTTTCGTAGGTCAAAGTTCCTTTTAAGGTAGAATCGGAGAAATCAGTCACTTCAAATTTTTGAACAAGGATTTCTGTACTCAACGTAGAATCTTCAAATTGCTCGTTTTTGTTGTATTGAAACAAAGAATTTGAGAAATCGACTTTCAGTTTTTTGGTCGGATCCAAGGAATTTACCAAAAAGAAATGGGTTGCATTTGAATCGTATTTCGGCGTATAGTGCGGTTTGAAGGAATCAATGCGTTGTCGATGACTTTCGTAGGATTCCGTCGCTGTTGTTTTTTGAAAGCGTATGTGCAAGGTTCGGTTATTTACCAACGAATCAATCACCAAATATTGATCGCTTTTGAAGCTGATTTTTGCGGTGGATGCATACCGAAAAATCTTGTCATTGTTGGCGTAACGCTCTTCATCCGCAAAGAAAAACAGTGCATTGGAAGTCGCGTTAAAACTCCATTTTCCTTTTGCGGTCGCGGTGTCGATGTTGCTTCCGTTCAAAAAAGTTTGAAACGCGTTAAAACTGTAATCTTCTTTGAAGTGAATGGATTCGCTATTCCACACGTTGGTTGGGTAAAAACTTCCGTTGAATTCGTAGCCTTGTTTGACCCAAGTTCCATAAATTTCAATGCCTGAGGGCAACTGCGAAAAAGCGGAAAATGAAATCCAACTAAACGTGATGAAAAGTAGTTTGCGCATGCTTATGTTTATTTTATGAGTGAAATTGATTTCGACGATGTTTTTTTGTTGAATCGAAAACCACCTACTAATTTAATGGTATAATTGTAATTACGATACACTAATTGATTAAATCGAGTAGATTTATTATCAAATTCAGCGGAAAGCATCACAAACCAACGAGGAACATTGTAGCCGCCAATCAATCGAATATCATAACGCGGCGCCAACCCTAAAAAACCACGTGTGACTTCGTTTACGATGTAAAACTTCGATTGAATTACAGGACCAAATCCAATCATTCCAGCTTATTGCCAATTGTTTTTTCGATTGACGTATGCAAATCCAGGAATTGAACCAAAGTCAAAGGCGGAAATGGTCGTTGCTCTGTTTTTGGTGGTTAAACTGTCTGTCAATTGAACGGGAATGATACTTTCAACGTCGCTCACACCTTGGATGTTGATGCTATTTTTTAAATACCACGTGTACACTTCTTTGTTATAATGCCCCACTTTTCCTTTTAAGGAATTCATTTTGAAATCTTTGTTGAAAAAACACCACCCATTCAGTGCGATTGTCAGCGTACTCGCGTTTTGTCTGATTTCGTGTTGTTGTCCACTGGCAAATTTTTGTTCCAATCGGCTGCGTTCTTGATCGAGTAACCCGCATAGTTTCTGAAATCGAGTTCGAAATACATTTTCTTTACGGGGAAATCAAGACCGATATCAATGAAACGGGTTTTACCAAACTGATCAATCGGCTTGATGTTTCGGATTACTGGAAATGCGATGCGGAGCGAAAACCATTTGTACGAAATTCCAAAGCCGAGCGCCAATCCATGGTTGTTTTTGAATTTCAATTT
>SSGT01000208.1 GCA_008017065.1 Crocinitomicaceae bacterium | reverse complement strand
GTGTAAACGAGAAGGCGGACAGGTTAGATTCAAATTAACTCAAAAAAGAATACATGAAAAATACAGCGTTAGTCGAAAAACACATTGCCCTTGGAGCGAAGATGGTTCCATTTGCAGGCTACAACATGCCTGTTCAATACGAAGGAGTAAACGTAGAACACGAAACCGTTCGCAACGGCGTTGGGGTTTTTGATGTTTCTCACATGGGTGAGTTTTTGTTGACTGGACCAAACGCATTGGCGTTGATTCAAAAAGTAACAACCAACGATGCGTCCACACTAACCATCGGTAGAGCGCAATACAGTTGTTTACCAAACGGAAACGGTGGAATCGTCGACGATTTGATCATCTACCGAATGAAAGAAGACCAATATTTATTGGTCGTAAACGCTTCCAATATCGAAAAAGATTGGGATTGGATTTCTTCACAAAACGACTTCGGTGTGGAAATGAGAAACCTTTCAGACGAATATTCATTGCTCGCTATCCAAGGACCGAAGGCGATCGAAGCCATGCAATCATTGACTTCTGTGAATTTGTCTGAAATCAAATACTACCACTTTGAAGTGGCTGACTTTGCAGGAATCGAACACGTAATTATTTCAGCAACTGGATATACTGGAAGTGGCGGTTTTGAAATCTATTGTAAGAATTCAGAAGTAGAACAAGTTTGGAACAAGGTTTTTGAAGCGGGTGCTCCATTTGGAATCAAACCAATCGGACTTGCGGCACGTGATACCTTGCGGTTAGAGATGGGATTCTGTTTGTATGGAAACGACATCGACGATACGACCTCTCCGTTGGAAGCAGGGTTGGGTTGGATTACCAAATTTACCAAAGAGTTTGTTGATGCTGAGTTTTTGAAAGCGCAAAAAGAAGTAGGTGTCAAACGCAAACTCGTCGCTTTTGAAATGGTTGACCGTGGGATTCCTCGTCACGACTACCGCATTTTAGACGCCGCAGGAAATGTGATTGGAAAAGTAACTTCGGGTACGCAATCTCCATCGCTAAAAATCGCCATTGGATTGGGATATGTAGCCACTGAATTTACGGCAGTTGACAGCGAGATTTTTGTTGAAATTCGTGAAAAAGGAATCAAAGCAAAAGTGGTAAAATTACCCTTCTACAAAAAATAATACGTTTGTGAAGCAAACAAAAATAGGCTGCCCAATTCGGACAGCCTATTTTTTTTGATCAATTCTTTTCTACGTTACGCGTCTTTCCGCCCTACGGCTTTGCATTTTTGAGGTACTTTTCAAACCATTGGTCTTGTTCCCACAACACGTGCAAAATACTGATTTTTGCTGCATAACCATGACTTTCTTTCGGTAAAATAACCAAGCGTGCTGGATTTCCTAACCCTTTCAACGCATTGAAATAACGTTCGCTTTGCAGGGTGAATGTTCCGGGATTATTGTCTGCTTCACCGTGAATTAACAACAACGGTGTTTTCATTTGATTCGCTGTCATAAATGGCGACATGGTGTTGTAAACTTCAGGGACTTCCCAATAGTTGCGCTCTTCGCTTTGAAAACCAAATGGAGTAAGTGTGCGGTTGTAAGCGCCACTTCGTGCAACGCCACAGGCAAATAAATTTGTGTGCGTCAACAAATTCGCAGTCATAAAAGCACCGTACGAGTGTCCGCCAACTGCTACGCGTGTTCGGTCGATGTAACCAAGCGAATCCACTGCATTGATAGCCGCTTCCGCATTCATTTTCAACTGCGCAATAAAGCTGTCGTTGGGTTCTTCCGTTCCTTCACCCACAATTGGAAAAGCAGCATCGTCTAGTACGACATATCCACGCGTCGCCCAATAAATTGGAGATCCGTAGTATGGAAAGATAAACTCATTGGGATTGGTTGCCGATTGACCTGCCGCATTTTTATCTTTAAATTCCTGCGGATACGCCCACATAATCATCGGCAATTTTTCTTTCTTCTTGGTGTCATACCCCAACGGTAAATAGAGTGTTGCAGTAAGTTCAACGCCATCTGCCCGCTTGTACTTCAATACTTCTTTATATACATTGGCGATACTTTTGAACGGATTCTCAAATGCTGTCAATGCAACGGGTTCTTTTTTTGACTTCAACGTTCGGACATAATAGTTCGGATAGCTTGTTTGCGATTGAAGACGTATCAATACCGTCGATTTCGAGTCATCTACAAAGGTGATCAGTTCTTCCAATTTATCAGTCAAGGTAGATTGATACATCCGTGTTTTCTTTTGAGTGCGCAAATCCAGTTGATCAATGAATGGAAATTGACCTTTCGGCGTATGTCCTTCACCAATTAAATAAACCGTTGAACCTTGAATATCCAAGGTCATTTTTCCGTATTGGTTGCGTTTCATCTCAAATTCTCCAGGATTGCTGTAGATGTCCTGCGAACTTCGATCAAACATCACCAACGCTTGTTGTTTCGGGTTGGACGGATTGATTGCATACGTTTTTGTGTTTCGCGTATTCCACCAGCTATCTGTCACAACAGCCCAATTTTCATTTCCCCAGCTGATGTATTCAAAACGCTGAACGGTCTTGAAAAGCGAAATCGGTTGTCCTGAAAACGGTGCTTTCCAGGTGAAAATTTCATCCCTGAATGGCACTGATTTTTCGGGATTCCCTTCGTCGAGGGCTTCAACGAAATACAACGTCGCCGGTTGATCCAATCGCCAACTCATCGCGCGCTTACCTGTTCGCACAGCCATGAATCCTTTGGGCAATACTTCCGACAGTTGAATTTTGTTTACTTCGCGAACCAATGTTCCGTTGAGTTCGTATACACTCGATGCCATCGGAAAACGATTGTACGGAACTAAATATGAAAATGGTTTTTCCAATACGGTAGACAACACGTAGTTTCCATCAGGGGACAAACTTTCGCCTGCATACAAGTTTTTTGATTTCCACAATTGCTTTTCGCCAGTAAGTTTCACCACATACAATTCCGACGTGACCAAATTTTCAAAATTCGCTTCGTCGATTTTGTTTTTCAATAGATCTTGATAGGTTCGGTTTTGTGCTTTCGAACCGGTACTATTTGTCACCGTCGGACCAGTTGGAATTACTTTCGATGGATCCATGTACGCCGGCTGATTTTGAGGAACAACGCGAACGAGTAATGACTCGCTGTTTTTGAGCCAAATATACGGCATTCCGAGATTTGCATTCAACTTTTCGACTTTCAACTGTGTTGCTTTACCAGATTGAACATCCAATACCCACAACTCCAATCCAGTTGCAGCAGTATTTGTAAATGCCATTTTTTGCTCATTCGGTGACCAAGAAAGAAACGCAATGCGCGGATTCGCAGGAAGTCCCGTCACTTGGATCAATTCTTTTCCGTTGAATTTACGTACTTTCAAATTCGTGATGTACGTAATTTGAGACGAAATATTTGCCGTAGGATCGATACGTAACCCCGCTAATTTCACTTCTTCTTTGGATAAGTCTTCCAACGATTTGTAGGTATCGCGGTAGGTGAAAACAATGTTTTCTTTTTTACTGTCCATCAATACTCCCGGTGCTCGCTCAAAATCAACAAGATCGAGAATTTCTTTGGGAGGTTTTTGGTACGTAATGTTTTCTTGGGAGAAGCCGATTGTAGTTGACAACAAACAGCTCCAAACGAAGATTTGGAGTTTGTGCATACGATTCATGTTTTGTTTGAATCAAAAATAGTCAATTTTCCAAGAGGAAAGACTATTCGCAAGCGTACAAAACCAGATTCTAACTTTTTCGGGCTTGGCGGCGTGCCGAACTTTTTAAAGTAGATTCGAAGTTAGATTATTTTCTTTCATAAAAACCGTTTTTCGAAGAAAGAGTTGAGGCATGTAGCTAGACCCGTGTTATGCATCATTCATTTTTCGTTTTACTAATCTGTATAATATGAAGGATTCTATCAATAATAATCCCCTAATAAACCATTTAACTATGTTGAAGAGGAATGCGTCATAGTATGAGTCGATTTTAAATAATGGATAATAGTTTTCGTCTCCTTCCGAAATGTTTTCTTTTCCAATGATTTCTCCTGTTACTAAATAATGTTTTACTCCCATTGGATCTGATGATGTACTTATGTCATTTTCAATATACATTTCAGAATAATCAAGGTCGTACATTTTTAAACTATCCGGCGTGATTGTTTTCAAATAATTTCTTCCACTTAAAACTCGTGCATTAGGACATGTGCACCATTGATTAGTAATAATTATTTTGTTGGTGAGAAATGGGAGATAGTTTCTAAATAGTGCAACTTGTGCTAGAATTATTATTGATCCGATTATTATTGTCAGTTGTCTTTTAGTCATGGTTATCTATGATGCATAACTTTCGTACAACCAACTACCTTCCAATTTTCGATGCCAACAAATACGTCGCAGCCATACGAACTGCAACACCGTTTTCTACTTGATTCAAAATGATCGACTGACTGCTATCTGCTACATCCGAGGTAATTTCCACACCGCGATTGATCGGACCGGGATGCATCACGATGATCTCTTTGTCCAATGAATCCAAGATGTCTTTGGTCAAACCGTATTGCATTGAATACTCGCGAAGCGATGGGAAAAACTTGATATCTTGACGTTCCAATTGGATGCGCAACATGTTTGCTACATCACACCATTCCAATGCTTTGCGCAAATTAAACTCTACCTTCACTCCCAATTCATGAATGTACTTCGGAATGAGCGTTTTTGGACCGCAGACCATCACTTCTGCACCTAATTTTTGCAAGCAATAAATGTTGGAAAGTGCAACGCGTGAATGCAAAATATCCCCCACAATCACGACTTTTTTGCCCGCCACATCACCCAATCGTTCTCGAATCGAAAAGGCGTCCAACAAGGCTTGTGTGGGATGTTCGTGCGTCCCGTCGCCAGCATTGATGATGCGTGCATTGACTTTTTTAGACAAAAACAAAGCAGCTCCTGGGTTTGGGTGACGCATTACCACCATGTCCACTTTCATCGAAAGGATGTTGTTGACCGTATCGATTAGCGTTTCTCCTTTTTTGACAGAACTACTTGCTGCACTGAAATTGACCACGTCTGCTGAAAGTCGTTTTTGTGCCAATTCGAACGAAAGTCGGGTTCGTGTCGAATTTTCAAAAAATAAATTGGCGATCGTAATGTCACGCAGAGAAGGCACTTTTTTGATCGGTCGGTTTATGAC
>SSGT01000138.1 GCA_008017065.1 Crocinitomicaceae bacterium | reverse complement strand
CGCTTGGATCAAACGGCACACGAAATTCGAAACATTTCATACGAAATGATGCCCGTAACGTTGCGCGATTTGGGGCTAATTCCTGCATTAGAAGATTTGTTGCAACGGAGTTTTAACACCTTGGAGATTGATTTTGAGATTGATACCGTTGGTATGGAAGAACGTCTTCCCGAAAAAGTAGAAACAGCTATTTTTAGAATCACGCAGGAGTTGATCAATAACGTCGTCAAACACAGTCAGGCAACTGCCATTTCTCTCCTCCTTAAAAAATCAGCAACCTTTATTCTCTTTCGATTTGAAGACAATGGAATCGGTTTTGAGGAAGAAAAAATTGTCAAAGGAATTGGGTTAACGAGCGTATTTACCCGAATTGAGCTACTCAACGCGAAGTTGGATGTTGATTCGGAGCCAGCGGGTGGAACCGTTGTTTCGATCCGAATTCCAGTACAGTAATTTTTCTCGCCAACTGTGTGAATTCGATTTTACGTAAATCAACGTAGGTATTTTACACCAGTAGGTTGAATATTTGCATCTATAAATCAACACATTTTCAAATGAAAAAATGGATTTTTATAGGTGTATGTTTTCCGGTTTGCATGAGTAGGGCGCAGATTGCTCCCATCGGATCATTGGGATTGCAAGCTACGCAAGAAGGAAAAGGTTTGTTGTTGGAAACCAAGTCGTTTCGATTTGGCACCTTGTTTAACGAAGCCAATGCTGTTCAGCCTTTTCAGGAATTCAAACTCGAGTATCGCTACGCTTTTCAACAGAAGAAAATTTCCTACGGAACCCGGTATGCTGGAATCAGAGGTTGGTCGATCTTCCCGCAAATTGCTGGTGGAATCATGACGCGCAGGGAGGAAGACAACGTTACAAAAAAGTTAGTTGCGGATTATGGAATTGTACTTACGCCGAGTATCAACATTGCGATTCCGTTTGGTGTGATTGAATTGGGCGGACAAACGCAATTTTTGTTCAAAGGAAATACAACACGGGAAAAATTTAATTTTGTTCCAACTCTTGGAATTCGCTTGGACGGCTTGTTTGAAATGTTGGATCCCGAGATGACGAATACCGGAAAATACGGAAGTTTTGTTACCACAAAAGTGGGTGAAACGAGAAGTACAAGTGACAATGGATATCAGAAAACGACCCGAATCACAAGTTACTACAAAACAGAATACAAGGAATACGATTACTATTACAAATCAATCAATGCGTTTCATGGATTAACGCCGCGGTATACTGTTTCAAATCGACCATTTGCAGGAAAATCACAAATGCTTGGCTTGGGATATTTTTACCGTTTTAAACAAAATTGTTTGGATGTAATTATTGAAAACGGTACACATGGTTACGCGTCAGAAATGAACGACCAGGTTTTTATTCAAAACGTGGAAAACAAGGAGAATCGAATTAACAAAGATGCCAATCGCTTCATTGCAGAGGGACGGCAAACGCGTATTTATGCCCGCTTTGGCTACGATGTTCACCACATGTTGAAACGATTTTTTTCTGGAGCGTTTACAGCAAACTTAGACAAGCCAACACCCGCATTCCGTGTACTCGGCGGATTGGGATTTGGGTATGCATTCGTCGAAAAACCACGCTTTGTAAATGAGGGTGCTGATCAACTGAAAGACGAACAGTTTAAAAATGCACCCGATTTGTGGAGAAATCCAATAAATGATGTGCGGCGCACAAAATCGGGCTGGATGTATCATGCGTTTTTAACGGTGGAATACGGTGTCGTTTCCTTGGAATGTTCCTATAGTATTTTGTTGAATTCACCGCTAAGTCGTGGGGGAATTAATATGGGAGTTTCATATACACTTCCACTCAGTTTGATGAAAAAACACTACCAAGAATACAAAAATAAATAAGGATGAGACGATTAGATATACACACACGATTGCTTGTTTTTCTGGCATTTTGCTTTTGTTCGACGAGTGGTTTCTCACAACTACATTTGCTATTGTTCAATAAGCCTGAGTTGAAATCAACCGGAATTATGGGATCGATTAGTCAATCGGTCGATATTTCGAATTCGAGAATTGCACTCGGTTTGCAGGGGACCGTGAAGGCGCGTTTCAAAAACACCTTGATCGGTTCGGTGACAATGACGAAATGGAACAAGTCAAAAAGCGACTTTTCGGTTGAACCCGGGAATGTTAATTGGGAAGGACACCTTAGTTTTATGCCCTTTGGATCAGATGAATTTCGCTACGGTTTTTTTGCAGGATTCAATCAAGGAAACCGCATCACAAAAACACGCGGTGTTCGTTTTCAAAGTGCAGAAACAGGAATTGTTTACAACGCTGCTCGGGTGGATGATCCGTCCAATACCGACAAGAAATTTGCCTTTCGATCCAGCTTACCGTTGGTGAAAGTTGGATTTACGATGTTTAGTTTCGATGATGATGCAAAATCGATGCAGGAATATTTTTTCTTTTGTCAGTTTACAACTGCTCCAAAAGAGCAGACGTACACCACCGATGTCAGTTTAAACGGAGTTAATTTGCCTGAAAAATATACAATAGATGGACTTTCAAGCAATCGGAGTGGTTTTGGGTTGGGGTATCATTTGTATTCGTTGAACTTGATTCAGTTTGGTACGGAAATCGGTTTTCGACCTTTTGTTTTCGCGACAAGTCAGGTGGAGAAAACCTTTAAAGAATCTCTTTATTTCAATGTTTCACTTGGAATACGTGTGTTTTAAAAACGATTGAATTATGAAAAAAAATATCTATACCGCAGTAATTTTATGTTTGACCTTGGTTTCATGTAAAAAAGAACCTCTGAAGTCGGATGATTTTGTAGAAACACGTCATGCTTTGCGTTCGTACATTGAATTGGCCACAATTACTGAATGTGTGTCTAATTTTTTGAATGAAACGGACACCGTTGGATTTGTCGAAATTGGAAATCAGGCGGTGCTCAATTCGGGACCTTATAACAACGACGACCGTGTTCGAACAGGTTCGATGACGCTCAATTACATCGCAAACTCCGCAAATCCGAAAGATACAATTGAGGTATTGTTTGATTATTGGAGAGATAGTATGCACGTTGTTGGCAACTTGTTGTATGTTCCCGTTCCCGGTTCGTCGGAGCGCGCGATTGCAGGAACATTCAATTTGAAGTACTTGGACGGCAACAGTACAACGATCAATGTTGATTTGAAACAATTCAAGAGTACTAATTCTTACGGATATACGGGAATTGTAAACGGAACCGATGTGTTTTCAAATGCGTTTCAATCGACGATCGTGGACACGGTGAAAACTTCCATTTGCAACAACGGCGGAACAACAAACGATGCCAAATACAACGTCAACTACTTGCAGTATGGGAAAATCAATTTGACGACTCAAAAACAGGGGACAGGAAACTTGTGGTTTGGTTACAACGGAACGTGCGACGTTTATTGCGTTGTGATCTGGGAAGCGATTGATTTACAGCTCAATTTAGACATGGTCAATTATTAAAACGATGGTGCATTTGAATCAACTAATTGGCACGTGGCGACTGTGTCACATTTCGCCTGCCATCGACTCGCGTAACTTAACGGAAAGTGAAGTCATTATTCGGTTTTGTAAACGGGACGTTTTGGATTTGAAGTCGGGAACACTTGAGGAACGCTTTCGAATCAGGAACAACAACAGTTACACACTGAAGCGTTTTGCTTGGCGCTTTTGCTTACTGAAACAACGCTTGACGATTATGTACAAGCGAAACAATCAATTGGAAGTCTTCGTACTGAGTTATGTAGATCATTCCGCGATGATTTGGAAAGAGCCAACCAAACAGCTAACGCTCCAGTTTTCAAAACAATAAGTAAAGCGACGTCTATTGTATTCGATTCAATTTCAGAGTTAGTGAATCTTGAATTTCGGTGTAAATCGATTGCATTTCTGATTGCCGTGAACCGTAATAATTCATCGATTCGTCTAATCGTTTGAACGATATCTTGTATTTTTTCAACAAATCATCACCCGATTTTTTCATCAAATTTTTGAACACAGTCACCGTCGGATATTTGTTTGTAACATGTGCTTCCAGTACCGTCAAATCACTTAAAACGAGCACCATGGTGTCGCGCGGAATCAAATTTTCGGGTTCCGGAATGCGTTCAATCTCGGATTTACATCCCAACAGTAACACTGCAAAACAAGCAACGAAGTAAATCTTCATCGGTTGAACGTTAAGCGTTTACCAAATAAATCCGTACGCACGTTTTGACCGTCGTATACCATGTTCCCATTCACGTAGGTAGCTGCAATTTTGTGAGAGAAAGTCGTACCTTCAAAAGGCGACCAACCACAACTGTAGCGGATATTTGATTTTTCGACTGTCTCGTGGTTTGAAGGATCAACGACAACCAAGTCTGCAAAATAACCTTCGCGAATAAAACCTCTTTCAGCCAATTGAAAACAAATAGCTGGCGCATGTGCCATTTTTTCGACCACGCGCTCCACAGAAATAACTCCTTCTTTTGCTTTTTCCAACATCGCAAGCAAAGCATGTTGTACCAACGGACCACCAGAAGGTGCATTGAAATACGTACCATTTTTTTCGGCGATGGTGTGCGGTGCGTGATCTGTAGCTACAATGTCGATTTTGTTTGACAGCAATCCTTCCCAAATTGCCAAGCGGTCGTTTTCCGTTTTCACGGCCGGATTCCACTTAATCAGCGTTCCTTTCGTTTGGTAATCTTGATCGTTGAACCACAAGTGATGCACACACGCTTCGGAAGTAATTCGTTTTTGTTCTAATGGAATCGTGTTGTCGAAAAGATCTACTTCGATTCCGGTAGAAATATGCAAAATATGTAATCGGGTGTTGTGTTTTTTGGCTAACGAAACGGCAAACGACGACGAAAGGTAGCATGCTTCGGCAGAGCGAATCAACGGGTGCATTTCCATCGGAACATGTTCACCATACTTTTCTTTGTAAATTTCCGTATTTCGGCGAATTGTCGCTTCATCTTCGCAGTGCGTCGCAATCAAGAGAGGCACATTGGAGAACAGTTTTTCGAGCGTTTCGGAACGGTCAACAAGCATATTTCCGGTCGACGAACCCATGAAAATCTTGACTCCACATACATTTTTACCATCGGTTTTTAATACGTGTTCCAAGTTGTCGTTGGAAGCGCCCATGAAAAAGGAATAATTGGCTGGCGAATTTTTGCTTGCAATGTCGTATTTGTCTTGTAGCAATTCCTGTGTCAATGCATTGGGAACCGTATTCGGCATTTCCATAAACGAAGTAATCCCACCAGCAACGGCAGCGCGCGATTCCGATTGAATGTTTCCTTTGTGGGTCAATCCAGGTTCACGAAAATGCACTTGATCGTCGATACAACCGGGCAACAACCATTTTCCATCCAACGCAATTACTTCCATGTCTGGAGTTGCTGCAATTGAAGTTGCAATTTTTTCGATGCGTTCATTTTTGATGAGCACATCACCAACAAAGGATTTTCCTTCGTTGAAGATGGTAGCCCCTTTGAGTAATTTCGTTGCCATAAGCAGATGTTTTAGTGCTTGTTTACAGTTTCATGCGACGCATTTTCCAAACCCCAAAAAAGGCTTCTTTGAAAATGCCAGAACTCATTTTTGATTCTCCAAATTGACGATCGATGAACGTGATTGGAACTTCAATAATTTTAAATCCATGTCGTTTAGCAGCATATTTCATGCAAATTTGAAAAGCATAGCCTTTGAATGGAATGTTGTCTAACTTTACTTTCGCTAACACATCTTTGTGATAACAGATAAATCCTGCGGTGGTGTCGTGAATGCCAATCCACAAAATCAAGCGCACGTAAATCGAAGCAAAATACGACATCAAGATGCGGTCCATCGGCCAGTTGGAAACTTTTCCACCTTTGCAGTAGCGCGAACCGATGCTTACGTCACCTTTTCCGCCTTCGATGGCTTTCAGTAAGCGCGCTAAGTCGTCAGGATTGTGTGAAAAATCACAGTCCATCTCAAAGATGTAATCGTAGTTGTTTTTCAAACTCCATTTGAAACCGTGAATGTATGCCGTTCCTAGGCCTTGCTTCCCAGCTCTGCGCTCGATATGCAAGCGATCTTGAAATTCGGATTGGAGGGAAATGACAATGTCCGCTGTTCCATCTGGAGATCCGTCATCAACGATTAAAACGTGAAAATTTTCGGGGTAGCCCATTACTTGACGAATCATTTTTTCGACATTTTCACTTTCGTTATAAGTGGGAATAATGACTACACTTTTTGACACAGATTATATTTTGAGCGCTAAATTAAGGATTTAAATTAAAAAACTATGAAAACTTCCATGATGATTGCCCAAGTTTTCAGAAGAAAAAAGACGAATCAGCTTAATTTTCCGATTGTTGCATTCTGATCTCCGATAGAGCATCGAGAATGAGATCAAATTCATAGCCTTTTGAAGCGAGATAGCGTTGAACGCGCAATTGCAATTGTTGCGTGGTTTCTTTGCTTTTTTGCTCGTTCATTTTACGTGAAGTCAATCGCAGCAGGGTTTCCCAATAAGCATCTGGATCAATTTCTTGCATTCCTTTTTTGATTGAATAATCGGAAATCCTTTTTTGTTTTAAATGTTGCTTGATTTTGTTTCTTCCCCAATGCTTGATTCGAAATTTTCCTGAAACAAATGCACAAGCGAATCGTTCTTCGTCTAAAAATCGGTTGGAAATTAAATCCGCAATCAATTGTGATCGTTGTTCGTCGTTGAATTTCCAACCAATCAATTTTTGATCAACTTCAAACTGACAACGTTCCTGATAAGCACACCAAGCTTCCATCTTGGCTTTTGCTTCTAAAAAACTGGGAATGTACGGTTCTTTGAATTGCATGTTATTGGATTGAAGCCAAATAAAGTGTGGTTATTGCTGCAATTGCTGCGATTAATCCAACGAGTTTTAACCAGGTAAATCGCTCTTTGAAGAGGATGAATCCAATAAACGCGGCGAGCAAAACAACCGAAACATTGGTGATTGCCAATACAGTAGAATCATTCCAACCCGTGGTAGAATAGGAGAGAAGAAGCAGATAAATCGAAAAATAGTTCGGAATTCCCAATAGGATTCCTGCGAGTACATTGCGCCAAGCAAATACTTGTTTTTTACGTGCGATTTGAATTCCCAGAATACTGATTCCAACTAAACCTGCAACTCCAAAACCAATCGCGCTGTACAGGGAAGAAGGTAAATGTGCTTGGTGGTATTTTTGGACGTAATTCAAAATGAAATCTAAGATTCCACTTCCGAAAAACAAAAAAAAGAGCAACCACAATACGGGTTTTTCTTTGTTTGGATCGGTGTTTTTTGTGGGCCACGACATCGCTAAAACGCCTCCTATGGCTAAAATGATTCCAGTAATTTTGAGTCCTGAAAGTGATTCTGAATAGGCGAAAATCATCAACATCATGGTCATCGACATGCTCATTTTGGTTGAAACGGAAGTGATGGCGACGCCGTTTTTTTGTGCGCTGATTCCTATAGTAAGAAATAAGGAAATGAACAAAATTCCAGTCACAATCACATACGGAATCCACGTCGGATTATCGAATGCTGCGCTGTCAAATTGATTTCCGTAGAGCAAAAAACCACAGGTAAATGCGGTGAAATAATTGAAAACAATGGCTTGAAATGTTTCCACTTGGTATTTTGGAAACATGCGAAACAAGACAAAAATAAAAGCGGAGGATAAAATCCCGAGAATTAATGGAATCATTTTCTACGGTATTGGTAAATGGTATCACCTGCAAATTGAAAACTAGAAACAGGCGAAACCGCAATGTGAGGCGCTTTGACTCCCGATTTGAATTCGGTTTGACCAACAATCACACGTGCTTCGTCCCAACAATTATCCACAATAAAATGCTGCAATGTTCTGCTTCCGCCTTCCACAAACACGGATAAAATTTGTTTGGAAAACAAGGCCGCAAGAATATGTTCGGTGTCAATTTTATCCAATTTTAGATATTCTACGGATCCCAGGTTCTCCGATTTGATTTTGTTCAACACCAAGGTTGGAATCGCATCGCTAAAAATCGTTGAGTTTTCCGACATTTTCAAGTTTCCATCAATCACCACACGCAAGGGATTTTTACCCGTTACTTCCCGAACAGTCAAACTTGGATTGTCGTTCTCAATTGTTTTCCAACCTACTAAAATGGCTTGTTCTTCGCTTCTCCATTGGTGAACCAAGGATTGAATTT
>SSGT01000012.1 GCA_008017065.1 Crocinitomicaceae bacterium | reverse complement strand
TTGGATGCATTTGCGGGAACCTTGTCGTTCAACTTTTCAGGAGCGCCTTTGAATCCAGATGCGACAGGTACATCCTATGCAACGATTGACGGAAAAGGAACTTTAAAACTAAATGCAACCACCACGTTAACCGATGTAATTCGTTGTTTAACGATCGATACATTGAACACAACTGTTCCAATTATTGGTGACATTCAATTGATTCGTGCACAGTATGAATATTATCATTTCGCAACTGGAAACTTGCCTGTTTTCACGCACACCACCGCAAAACTTACTGCACCAGGAGCAACAGATCCGTTGACCGAATTCACAGTTGTTTTGAACTCCGTAGAGCCTTCAAACATCGTAGGAATCTCAGAAAAAGCAGGCGTTGCATTCAGTGTATTCCCCAATCCAGCGAAAGATCAATTGACGGTTAGCGGCGATTTCAACAATTCTGCAGCACAAATCGTTGATCAAGCTGGAAAAACAGTTCAAGAAATTTCGAACCTTACATCTGGTTCAACAATTGAAATCAATGGGCTAGAAAAAGGAATTTACTTTTTAGTGCTCACTTCAAACGGAACAAAAAGCATTCAAAAATTTGCTAAGAATTAATCGTATACACTCCAAGTAGAAAGAGGTCGCATTACGCGGCCTTTTTTTATTTTGTCCCAATACAGGGTAATGAAAGTAACGAAATCTTTTTTTGCATTTATACGATAGTTAACATTGAACTGTTGAGATTGAAATCGATCCATCCGCAAATCAACATCGAAAATAAATACATTTACGGCATGAAAATATTTTTTACTTTTTGTTTACTTCTTCTGGGATACTTCACGACAAACGCACAAGGAATCAGTCACCTGACAGCCGAAGAGAAAGCCTATTTATTTCATATTGTACGAAAAAGTCCAATCTTAGAAAATAACATCGGACGCTACTTTGAATACAAAGGTCCCGTTATTCGCTTTCCAAACAAAGAGATCAATTACGATTCACTCGAAACAATTATCATCAATCAACCCGAGGTACTGTTCATCCGAACGTCCGAGATCGCAAAATCGCCCAAAGGTTTGTTGGCCGAAGCAGCCAACAAGATGGCACTCTGGGAACTAAACAAAGTGTTGTTGGCCAAACGCTTGGGAGAAAAAGAGCTAGCACTATACCAAACACAATATCAAGTATTTGAACAACTGCTTATAGCCTATTTACCTCAAAAAGCATTTCGAAATGAAAATGGAATTGCGACTCCACATCCAAAGATTGATAATTTATTGAATCCAAGCCTCAGTTTTGACGACAAAAAAGCAATGATTGGCACCTTCAATTTCCTCGAATTAGACGATCAATTGTCCACCCTAAATGCAATCAACCTCGCGGTAAACAAATACGTGGAAAAACGAACCGAAGAACTGTTTCGTGCGTTGGGCGGAGAAGCTGTGATTTTCTCCAATGTGCTCGTCGCTGCGGGAGATGGAAGTAACACGTCAGGATTGCTCGAAGAGCGCGAGAAAGATGAAAAAGGCAGATGGAACAAAGGATTGCCAAAAGCAGTTGGATTGTTTCCGTATCAGCTTGTAATCAAACCTGCCGACAAAAAAGTAAAAGCACAATTGGAACCACTCCGCTTTACGTCCAACGACTTTAAAACTGCGGGCGAGAACAGAATTACCAATTTACACATGGATGTATGGGGTTACAATGCTGAAAAACAAACGACGGTTGTAATCGAAAAAAATGGGTTAACGTATCACTTGTTTGGATCGGGTGAAACGCGCTTCCTCTCCCCTGACTCTGCATTTGCAAAAGGGAATACATTTCAAAGTATCATCAACGACCTGAAGAATAACAAAATTGCAAAGTTGGATGAAATGATCTACGGAAAACGTGGCTTCGACTATTGGATTGAATACAACGAAAAAAAGAAAAAAGAACTAATTTTTGAAATTGAGCGCAACGAAAAAGAAATTTCCGACATGCGTTACAAGCCAATCACAACCAGCAAAAAGAGCAAAGTGATTTTAGACAATAAAGTGGTCGACAAAACGAAATCGGGTAAAAAGACGCGTAAAGCACGACAAGAGTTACTTGTACAGCAATACAACGAGTTGGATGCCTTGAAGAAAAAAATTGCCGATTTGAAAAAAGACAAAGCGGAAGCCATCGACTTGCAGGCATTGTACCAACGAAAATTGGATTACTACTCGGATGTCTTTGGCCGAAATTGGGCTTCTTTTACGGAAAAAGACGGTTTATATACCTTTCAAGACTCAACCACGTTCGATATTTTAACACAAGAATTTCAATTTCCAGCCAAAGAAATACAAGAAGACTTTGAAGTGCGTCTCATTGCGATTCCATACAGTTCGATCTCCAACGAGGCAGACGAAGTAATGCTACACATCCATCTAGCCGATGCGAAACCAAACTACGATGCGCGTTTGCAAATCAATTTGGAAGACGTTTTTGCATCCGACAAATGGGACGTACCCGGAAAATTGCTTCAGCCAAGCGATAGTGTTGCCGTTCGTCAATTCTTCGAAGCACTTGCAAACAAAAAAAATCCGTTCTCCGTAATTGCGCGCGGTCAAGGAATTGGGAAATGGAATGGCGTAAAAACAGTGAAAGATCGCCAAGCGGTTGAACTGACAAGTTATCCAGGAAATAATCAGGAAGAAAAACAGAAAGCGCGACAAGATTCAACGTTTGTGCGACTCCGAAAATCCGAAGTATTCATCAATTTAGACCGCAAAATCGTACTGGAAATCAATTCTTTTACAGATCCGGTAGCGAGCAATTTAGCCGTTTCTAATTCCACACTTATGGAACTGATGAAAAAATACAATCTCTCAAAAAATCAAGTATTAAGTGCCTATCGAACAGCGGCAATCTTAAAACAGTTGAATGATGAATTAAATGTGCTTGCTGGCGAATATTTGACGCGACCAACCGCAAAAATTGTAATCGATCGATTAAATAGTGAAATCTCCAAAACAAAAATCACGATTGGAACAGTTGCTGTAAAGCTCGAAACATTTTTTGAGTAAAAACCTTTCAAAATCTACATTCGAACAGGGCATAAACTCCAAACTTTCTTTGCCTTCTCGGAAATAAAACCGTTCTTTGCAACGTTATTGGTTGCAAATTAAAAACGGTGAGAAAAATTTCAATTTATTGCGTTTATTTGGTTTCCTTTCTTTTGGTTTCACTTTCCACGAGTTGCAAAAAGGAAACTGGTTTTTCGAAAGGTCAATTGGCTTTTTCGGTGGATACTGTTTTGTTTGATACCGTTTTTACAACCGTTGGATCAACCACGCAAAGCTTTAAAATCTACAACCAATCAAACCAGAAAATCAACATAGAAGAGATTGAGCTCGTTGGTGGTGAAAATTCACCATTTCGAATCAATGTAGATGGAATTTCGGGCGACAAACATACCAACCTAGAAATTTTAGGAAAAGACAGCCTTTTTGCATTCGTCGAAGTAACGTTGAATGTCAATGGAGGAACACTTCCATTGATCGTAGAAGATTCGATCCGGTTTAGAACCAACGGAAAAGATCAATATGTAAAACTCGCAGTTTGGGGACAAGATGCATATTTCCATTACCTCGATTTCAACGAAGGTACGTGGCCCAACGACAAACCGCATGTCATCTACGGTCGAGCGTACGTAGATTCTGCTAAAACACTAAACATACAACCGAATACAACGATCCATTTACATAAAAACAGCATGCTTTTTGTGTACAAAGGCACCTTGAATGTCAACGGTGAAAAAGGCCAAGAAGTTGTTTTTCAAGGCGATCGTTTGGAACCTTTTTACGACGATGTAGCGGGACAATGGTATGGAATTTATTTTTACCGCGCGTTGCAATCGGTGATCAACTTTGCCATCATCAAAAATGGTACGGCCGGCATCCATTTAGCGGAAAGCAATCCTGCAAATGGACCCAATGGATTTAATCTGATTGTCAAAAACACACAACTCTTGAATCACGCGAGCTACGGCGTTTTTCTGTATGACAGTCCTAAAATCAAGATGGAAAACAGCATCGTTGCCAAAAGCGGAGCACACGCATTGTTTGTGTTGCGAGGAGCTAGTTTCGATATCAATCACTGCGACATTTTAGGCTACGGAAACGGGCAAACCGCAGCGATCGGAATTCGAAATTATTTTGATGGAATCGCAAGCGGAATTCCTGTTGGAGAGATCAAAAACTCGGTAATTTACGGAAACCAAGAAAGTGAAATTGCTTTTGATACCGTGAATCCAAACAACGACCCTACGTTGCTCAACATCGAATTCAAGCGCTGCTTGATGAAACTAAAAACTCCCGTTTCCAATTCGATGTACCAAGACCAAATGCTTTGGAATACCAATCCGCAATTTACGAATACGGCGGAAAACAAATTCAAGCCCTTGCCTACTTCACCACTAAACGGTCAAGCCAATCCCGCTTTTTCGTTGCCAAAAGACATTGAAGAAACGGACCGAAGCATTTCTAATCCAGATATTGGAGCTTACGAATTTTAAACATATATAATGATTCAATCGCCGCTTGCCGAAAGAATGCGTCCGCAAACGCTGGATCAATACATTGGTCAACAGCATCTGTTAAGTACTGGAGCCTCGCTGCGAAGTGCTTTGAATGCAGGAATGATTCCATCCATGATTTTATGGGGTCCGCCGGGAGTTGGAAAAACAACGCTTGCATTTTTGATTGCCAACGAATTGAAACGTGAAATTCATGTGCTTTCAGCGATATCATCGGGAGTAAAAGATGTACGTGAAGTCATTCAACGGGTTGAAAATGCTGGTATGTTTGCCCAAAAAGGAACCATTTTGTTCATCGACGAGATTCATCGCTTTTCGAAGGCACAACAAGATTCACTTCTCGGTGCAGTGGAAAAAGGAATTGTTACATTGATCGGTGCAACTACTGAAAATCCTTCCTTTGAAGTAATATCTGCCTTGCTTTCGCGATGTCAAGTTTACACACTTCAATCGCACACAAAATCGGATCTACTCGCCTTGCTCAACCAAGCTATTGAGAGCGATCTTGAATTGAAAAAACACACAATCGTATTGAAGGAAACCAACGCATTGTTGGCAATCTCAGGCGGTGATGCTCGGAAATTACTCAATGTTTTCGAAATCATTGTCGGCATTCATCGATCCAAGGAAGTCATTGAAATCACAAATGAACTTGTACTCAATTCTGCACAGCAAAGTCTGGCAATGTACGACAAAGACGGAGAACAACATTACGACATTATTTCTGCCTTCATCAAATCGATTCGGGGAAGTGATCCAAATGGTGCTGTTTATTGGTTAGCACGGATGATCGAAGGCGGCGAAGACCCCAAGTTTATCGCTCGTCGTTTGTTGATTTCGGCAAGTGAAGACATTGGCCTCGCAAATCCAACCGCATTGATTATGGCAAACAACACCTTTCAAGCCGTTACAACAATTGGTTGGCCGGAGTCGCGAATTATCCTTTCCCAATGTGCCATCTACTTGGCCACATCCCCCAAAGGAAACGCCGCTTACATGGCCATCAACAGGGCCCAACAACTAGTAAAAGAAACGGGGAATTTAGCCGTGCCTCTTCCCTTGCGCAATGCGCCAACGAAATTAATGAACGAATTGGGTTATGGAGATGGATACTTGTATTCACACGATTTTCCGGGAAATTTTGTACAACAAGAATTTTTACCAGAAGCCATCAAATCTACCTCGTTTTTCAAGGCTGGAAGCAGCAAGAAAGAACAAGAAATTGAAGAGAAAATTCACCAATTATGGAACAATAAATACAAATAATGTTCGCTAAAATTGCATACCATCTCGTTGTTTACCCCATTTCAAATCTTCCGATTCGGGTGATCTACTTGTTTACGGATTTTTTGTACCTATTATTGGTGACTGTTTTTCCGTACCGAAAAAAAGTAATCGAGCAAAACATGAGTCGCTCCTTTCCGGAAAAATCAACTGCTGAAATCAAAAAGATGCGCAATCAGTTTTACCGATTTTTCACCGACTTATTGGCAGAAGGAATCAAAAATTTAAGTATATCAGAAAAAGAACTGCGAAAACGATTGGTTGTAAAAAACCCGGAAATCATGGATGATTTGTTTCAAAAAGGTAAAAGCGTTCTGCTCGTGTCGGGTCACTACAACAATTGGGAATGGCTAATTACTGGGCAAAGTTTGTTATTTCCGCATCAAGCCGTCGGAATCGGAATGCCGATGTCGAGTAAATACTGGGACAAAAAGATCAATCAACGTCGGAGTCGCTTTGGAATGATCATCTTGCATTCAAAAAACGTACGAACTGAATTTGAAGCGATGCGTGATCAAATTTTCGCAACACTTACATTAGCCGACCAATCCCCAGGAGATTCCACGAAAGCATATTGGATGAATTTCTTACACCAACCAACAGCAGTCGCTTTTGGGTGTGAACAACTGGCACATCAACACAATCAAGCCGTTGTTTTTTTCATTCTTCGATGCCTAAAACGTGGCTACTACGAAATGGAATTAACCGTAATCACTGAAAATCCGAGCGAGACTGATTGGGGATTCATTTCCGAATCGCACACCCACTTGCTGGAACGAGAAATTATTGCAAATCCTGCACGTTGGCTGTGGTCGCATAAACGCTGGAAACGGGATGTTCCAACCGATTTAGAGGCACTCAAAAAGGAGCAAAAAGCAAAATTTGATTCAAAATTCAAATCAACTCCTCAATAAACAACAATCAAACGATCGCTCGATGAATCGAATACACTTCTTCTTGTTTTTCAATGCTTTATTGGTTTTTTCGTCCTGTAAAACAAATCGTTCGTTGCTCCTTTCCAACGCAGAATTTCAAGCCGTTCCTGATTCAAGCTATTCCCGTGCAATCACCTCGTGGAAAAATCACTTGTATCTAGGAAGTTCAAATGGTTTAATCTATCGTTTCAACATACGAAATGGACGATCAAAGCAAATTTCAACCGTTCCAATTCCTGAAATTCGAGCGATTCACATCGGTAAAAAAGGAATTCTAGCGATGCAATCCAACGATACAAGTGCACTTTTGGTGCTGTCGAAAACGCAAGAAACAAAATTCAACATCGACAATCAGCCGCGTTTTTGGGACGGATTTGACATCTTGCCGTCTGGAATTGGTCTGCTCATGGGAGATCCTGTAGATGGTTATTTTTCTCTATACAAGACGATTGATTTTGGTCGGAATTGGACCGCCATTGAACCTAGAATTTCTGCAATTACGGGAGAAGCTGGTTTTGCAGCAAGTGGGTCAACCGTCCACTGCATCAATGATTCGACGTATTGTTTTGTAACTGGCGGTATGAAAAGTAGATTTTTCAAAACCACAAATGCAGGAAAAACATGGAGTTCCGTTGACCTCAACTATCCTTCGAGTGCTGCGTGTGGAGCATTCTCGTTGTGTTTCATCAATGCCCGTGAAGGAGCGGTTGTTGGTGGCGATTACACCCAACCAAGCATTTCTGCGCGGAGTAGCTTTTTCACTACCGACGGAGGTGTAACGTGGCAAGAATCTGTTAGACCAACATTCGGTTATCGCTCGTGTGTTGTTTCCTATAACAACAAATTGTTTGCATGCGGTACAACAGGAATCGACATCTCGCTGGACAAAGGTGTGACGTGGAATTCATGGTTGCGTGGGAATTACATTGCCATTCACATCGTCGACACGTGGTTGTTTGTGACACTTCCAAACGGAAAATTAAAAGCGATAGAACTTTCGAATTAAAAATTCTATCGCCGTGCAATCCATTTCACGTTAAAAAATTTCAGCGAAACGAAACGTATCTTTGAGGCGAACGCCCTTTTCAGTTTGTTGCAGTGTGCAACATTCGTTGACGCTGTCGTGTTCCAAAAACAATACAAATTCTTTTTCTGCCGCTGTATTCAAAAACAACTCTTTTTCGGTCATAGTGATCAATGGTCGCGTATCGTATCCCATGACATACGGAAGAGGAATATGCCCCGTACTTGGCAATAAATCCGCCATAAATACGATTGTTTTTCCGTTGTATCGGATATGTGGAATCATCATGCTTTCGGTATGACCATCCACAAAAAGAACATCAAAATTTGGAAACACATTTGTTGTAAAATTGCCAATTCGATTGACAAACTGCAATTGTCCGCTTTCTTGAATAGGCAAGATATTTTCAGACAAAAAAGAAGCTTTTTCGCGCGGATTGGGTTCAGTAGCCCATTTCCAATGATTTTCGGTACTCCAATAAATTGCATTTTTGAAGACGGGCTCAAATCCAGTTCGGTCTTTATTCCATTGAATCGCTCCTCCGCAATGATCAAAATGCAAATGCGTTAAAAACACGTCGGTTATATCGTCTTTCGAAAAACCAAGTTTTTCCAAATTACCCGTGAGGGAATCTGTACCATTCATGTAATAATGACTAAAAAACTTTTCAGATTGTTTGTCCCCTATTCCAGCATCAATAAGAATCAAGCGATTCCCATCTTGAATCAACATGCTGCGCATCGACCAATTACACATGTTATTTTCATCGGCAGGATTGGTTTTTGACCACAAGGTTTTTGGCACAACACCAAACATCGCCCCGCCATCTAATTTAAAATTGCCTGTATTTAATGGATAAATTGTCATTTCTTAAAGTTTTAACGAAGATAGCTTTTTCATTCATAATCGGGATCCCTTTGAAAAAATAAGTAACCGTAATCATGATCCGTAATTAACAATACGTACAATTTATGTTCAAATATTCACAATTTCAAATTCTAGGCAACCGAAAGTAGATTCTTACGTTATGTGTTTATTAAATTTGTTTACACAATTATCAACTCATAATAATTGCTACTATGAAATATGTAAAAACTTGGCTTCTTGTTTTGTGGAGTATAATAGCTCAAAATATTCATGCACAAACAGATCCATCCTTTCCTGTTGTGGGTCAGTTCAGTGTAACAAACAGCTCAGAAACAACAATATACGATCAAGTAATAATTTCTCAGAACACATTTACTATTCTAAAAAACGGAGTTGTTTTGAAGCAGTTTCGAATTGTTGAGGAAACAACTGAGGGTTTTAAAATTGAACAATATTTTTCAGAAAACGATTATCCGAAACGAGATCGTCAACGATTTACGATCAAAATCGATAATTTCAATACCAACGAATATTATGTAACGCTGTATTTTACTTCAAAAACAGAAAACATACATCTATATAAAAATCAATAATTTAAATAGCCATGAAAAAATTACTACTGCTGCTCATCGGTTTTATTTTTAGTCTCACGTCCCATGCGAGTACAGGAGGAAGTAGTCCTCCACCGCCAAGCTGTTCAGGAAATCAACCTGCTGGAAACACATGTGCTCAAGCAACTCCGATATGCGATTTAAATGGTTATTGTGGAACGACATCTTCAAGTTATACAGCTGATTATTGGTCGGAATTGAATAGCGCATTCTGTGGTTCTATCGAAAATAATTCGTTTCTTTCGTTTGTAGCTTCGTCAACATCAATTTCATTCAATGTTTGGCTGACAAGTTCGTCCGACGGATCTGGAATTCAAATAATGGTCTTTTCAACCTCTGCACCTTGCTCGGGGGCTGTAACTGACTATACATGCTGGAATCCAGGAGATGCTCCCTCTGGACCAACACTTGTATCAGCTTCAGGATTGACTCCAGGAAACACTTATTACATTATGATCGATGGATACGCAGGAGATGTTTGTGACTACGTCATTGGAGCTAACTCAGGAATTTCCACTCCAGTAAATGCAACATCCAGTCTGACCACTATTTGTGCTGGTGAAAGTGTAACTCTCACTGCAACTGGAGGAAATGGAAACTATACATGGAATGCTGATCCTGCACTGAGTGCTACAAGTGGCTCGGTTGTTACGGCAACTCCACCCGGTCCGGGAACATACACATATACCGCCAATTCAACCGTCGTCGGTTCATTGTGCCCCGGAAGCACAACTTATACGGGAGATGTGACCATCACCGTAAACCCTTGTGGATGTTCCATTACAGCTTCCAATAGTGGGGACATCTGTTCGGGTGGGACTATCAATTTAAACGCAACAACAGTGACGGGAGGCTCCGGTTATTCCTGGACAGGTCCCAATGGGTTTACGTCAAATCAACAGAATCCGTCAGGAGTTTCACCACCTACAACACCAGGTACCTACAGCTATACTGTTTCCACGACGCTAAATGGTATTAACTGTAGTTCAACAACAAATGTAGTCGTGAATAGCGCAACAGTTGACGCCGGACCTGATCAATCCATTTGTGCTGGTCAACAAGTTACGCTAACTGGAGCATTGTCAACGAACTATTCTTGGAACAACGGTGTTGTGAATGGTGTACCATTTACTCCAACCACAACGATGACGTATACGGTTACCGGAACATCAACCGGTTGTACAGATACCGATGATGTAACTGTGACTGTAAATCCAATTCCAACGGTAAACGCAGGAGCTGATTTTACAGCTTGTCAGGGGCAAAATATCACGCTTACAGGCAGTCCAGCGAATCAAACAACGGTGTATACATGGGACAATGGTGTAACGAATGGGATTCCATTTGCAGCAACATCTTCAACCACGTACACTGTCACAGGAACCGGAGTTGGTGGTTGTACAAGTACCGACCAAATTTTAGTAACGGTAACTCCTACTCCAACCGTTTCTTTCACTTCCAACATTTCCGCAGGTTGTTCACCACTTGGTGTTACGTTTACAAATACAAATCCATCAACGAACACCTTTAGTTGGATTTTTGGAAACGGAACTACATCCGCTGGTGCGGGCCCCGTTTCAACTGTGTACAATAGTCCCGGTTGTTACGATGTTACGTTGGTTTCAACCACACCAAATGGATGTGTTGGTCAACTTACAATTCCATCAATGATTTGCGTGTATCCGAACCCAATTGCAGATTTTGTCGCAATTCCGGGAACATTATCGCTACTCGATGCGAATGCGACGATGAGCAATTCAACGATTGGTGCTACTTCGTACGTTTGGAATTTTGGCGACGGTTCTGGGACATCCAACGAATTCAATCCTTCACACGAATTCCCAAGTGACGTAGCAGGAAGCTATCAAATTACTTTGTATGCGATTTCTGATTACGGTTGTCGCGACACGGCGCGTGTCAACATTACCGTTGAAGACGAAATTATTTATTACGTTCCAAATGCATTTACGCCTGATAATGACGAGTACAATCCAGACTTTAAACCTGTATTTACAGCAGGGTTTGATCCATTTGACTACAAATTATTGATTTTCAATCGTTGGGGAGAAGTCGTTTTCGAATCAAACAACGCGAAAGTGGGTTGGAACGGTTCTTATGCTGGAAGCAAAGGGATTTGTCAAGATGGAACCTATACGTGGAAAATAGAATTCAAAACAACGCGAACCGACGAACGAAAAATGTTGGTCGGTACGGTCACATTGATACGATAAACGGACATACCATTAAAAAAAAGCTACTCACGAATGGGTAGCTTTTTTAGTATCATCCACACGGCTGATTTCCATTTTAACAAGTCGTCTGACGAATTTCATCACAACACACTGTACTCAACCGCTTCAAAATCTGGCTGTTTACTCTGCCCATTCGTTCTTAAAGCGTCGGTAAACAACGGCTCTGGTAAAACGGCGAAAAACAACTCTTTTACAGTGTTTAAATTTAAGTCTTTCAAGTGATCGAAACGGATCCAACCCGTTTTATAATTGTAATTATCCCCTTGAAAGAACGTTTCAACGCGAAG
>SSGT01000180.1 GCA_008017065.1 Crocinitomicaceae bacterium | reverse complement strand
GTATAAAATCGTCCATCGTGCATGTAGGGATACGTCAACTGAACATTGCGCAAGGATGGAACTTTGAATTTCCCATTGTCGGCAGCATCCAAGGTGATCAATCCGCGACCTAAATCTGAAAAAGTGGCGTCAATACCGTTGTTCCGAAACGAAAAATCGGTAAACAAAGGTTCTGTGTGACACGAAGCACATTTACTTTTAAACAGCTCATAACCTGCTTTTTCATCCGCCGAAAACGTGTACGTTCCTCTGCGAAAGCGGTCGTATTTTGCATCGTCGGAAATCAACATTACCATGTACTGCGTCAACGCGTGCAACATCCGCTGATCGGTGATTTCGGTGACACCGTATGCTTTTTGGAATTTTTGTCGGTAGCCAACGTTGTTATTCAATTTTGCCACCACATTGGCAATTGATTCATGCATTTCCAAGGGATTGGTAATGGGTGCTGTCGAAAACGTTTCGATGTGATTGACTCCTCCGTCCCACATAAAACTTGGATACCACGCCAAATTCGACAAACTGGGTGAATTTCTAACACCAACAGCTCCATTCACGCCCAAACTAAACGCAGCATTGTGATCTGCAAATGCGTGAGTTTGCGAATGACACGAAGCACACGAAATGGAATTATCCAACGACAAGATCGTATCGTAAAATAAATCTCGCCCCAACTCAAAACGCAACCTTGAAATTTGATTGTCTGTGGGGGCATAATGCGGCGCAGGAAAATAACTCGGCTTGCGAAATCCCCAATTATTAACTGGAACAACTTCCGTTTCTTTTTTACATGAAACCAAGATGAACATACACAGGAAAATGCTACTTAGCTTTTTCATTTCAATGATATTTTGATAACGCATGGATAAATGTATCAAAAAGCCACAAAGCAGGTTAAATTTACTTTGTGGCTTTCTTGCAATCTTATGCGTTCAATTAGTTGTGAACGTGGTCAAACAAAATTCCTGCCGCAAAGTCATTTGCCATGGTTTTTGCATCTGCGCCTGGCGTATGAATCGTATTTGTTCCGCTTACACTTCCCACCGTATTCCACAATTTATCGGGAAAAACATTCAGATGAATTTCACTTGTATGTCCTTTTGAAACTACAACATCAACCGAATTGGAATTGAAAACAAATTCACTGGTTTTCAGTATATTATTCAAACCTTTGAATCCTCCCAAGTGAAACGAATATGAATCGGTTGAAGAATTGGGAGAAATCCCTTCCGCTTTCAAGAAAATGTAGCCTGAATTCCAAGTCCAAAACATCCCATTTGCAATCGCTAATGCTCCTGTTTGAGCCCCTGAAACGTTGCGCAAACTATCAACTCCAAACGTGTATTCCATCGCGGTGTAAATTCCTGCTGGAACGTTTTTCATTACCATTTTACTCGAACTTGGATCACTGACATCGACCAAGAAATAGCTTTCAGGATGAGTCCACCACGTTCCGTCTTCTTTTTTCAATTTTAGGTTTGAAATGTAATATTTCATGGTCGTAAAATTCATCGTGTCGTTGGTTACAGGATGAATCAAATTGGTGTTCAAATCGAAGTTTGAACTCAACGTACCCCATTTATGTTCTAAATTCACTTCCACTTCTCCCGAAGATGACGTTTCTGTCTCAGGAGTTGAATCTTCTTTTTTGCACGAAGTGAACACCGCAAAAGAAACTGTAAGAAGGACGAATGTGATTTGTTTTAATTTCATCTTTATCAATAATTTGTATTTGTATAATTCATATTAGATATTGCATGCGCAACATAACAACCATTACTCAACATAAGAGTATGGCTTTTAAACGAAGTTAAACAATTAATACGTTGGAGGATGAAATTTTTTTTTGAAATATTGGAATCCATACAACAAGTTTGGATCCATAAATCGGATGATGTGAGGCGAAGTAAAAGCGATGATTACAATCGATTCGATCGGAAATTTAGGCGCTAAAAATGGAATTTCAACCGATTTTAATTGTTGTTCAGGCAACGGATGCTTCGAACGTTCGTTTTGTTCTTCCACATCCAATTGACGCAACTGTTTGGCGAGGTAACATTTTCCATCGCACTCCATTTCGGGACGATTCTTGTTTTCGCAATATTTCTCCGTAATGCGATCTTGATTAATTTTCCAATTCAACACTACGATTGGTCTCAATCCCAATTGAATCAGAAAAGCGGTAAACAGAATTATGGAAAAAAGTGCTTTCATTTTGCGAAGGCAAAAGTACAAATCCGTGCAAAAATAAAACATGATTTCAATCAGTTTTATGCTCCTTGAGCTGAATTCAAATCGTAATTCTACATCCTACTTTTCCCAACTGAACGAAATTGCTTACATTTACATTCCAATCGCCATGCTGCGCTCACAATGATTCAACAATTCATCAAAGAAGGAAGTATTTATTCCATTTCAACCTTTGCAACAAAAGGTATTTCCCTTCTTTTGATTCCATTTTATACCGCTTATTTTTCACCCGCTGATTACGGCGTACTCGATTTATTAGTCGTTTTTAGTGGAATCGTAAATGCCTTTGTGAGTTTACAAATCGGTCAAGCAACAGCTCGCTATTTAGCAGATGGAAAACTAAGTGAAATCGAAAGAAAACGCATCGGATCAACCGGAATCACTGCATTAGTTGGATTGTATTTCATCGCCTTTCTTTTGCTTATAGGTATCTCTTTCTTTTGGGAAAATTGGACCGGATCTTCGTATCCAATCACCACCTACTTGTTTCGATTGGCGACCATCAACACCGTTTTGCATGCGATTTCTATTCAACTTTTTATTCACTTGCGATATCGCCGAAAAGCAAAAACGCACGCCATTTTAAGTTTCTTTCAAACGATTGCAAACATGGGATTCATTTTTGCACTGGTAGTTTATGGAAAAATGGGAATTGATGCGATTTATTGGGCTTCCATCTTGGTTGTACCTTTTATTTTGATGATACAATTCTACCTCATCCGAGAAGATTTATCGTGGAAAATCGATTGGACAAGTTTGCGAAAAATGCTTCGATATGCTATTCCGCTCATACCTGCAGCAGTTGCTATACTCATCATGGAAATAACCGATCGATTATTTATTCATCATTTTCTATCCGTCGATGCGCTTGGAATTTATGGCATTGGGACAAAATTTCCGGCTGCATTTGGATTGTTTATCTCCAGTTTTTCGTTGGCACTTGGTCCTTTGGTGATGCAAGGATATATGCACGCTGAAACCAAAGAAAAATTGCGTCAATTGCTTTTCAATTACATCCAATGGGGCGGATTATTGATTTTTTTACTCTCCCTTTTTTCACTTGAAACCTTGTCTGTTTTTACTAGTCAAGCCTTTTTACAAGGGGAATCAGTGATGCCATTCATGTATTTCAATTACTTCGTGCAAGGCATTCTCATTTTTAGTTTGGGATTATCACTTAACAACCAAACACGCATCATCAGCCTTATTTGCATTGGTGCAGCAATACTGAATTGCGTGGGGAATTATTGGTTGATTCCAACTTGGGGTATCGTCGGCGCCGCATTTTCAACCTGCATTTCAACGACACTATTAACGCTTTTTCACTTTGGAATGAGTGCACATTTTTATGCTTTCTTTTCACCTAAACGTCTAATAATCGTCCTTGTTTTTTTGTTCATCTTAATCGTATGCGTTTTTCAATTCAATCAATTTCAACTGAACTACATGACCCGAATTTCATGGAAAACAGTGATTTCAATCGTTTCCATCATCGGTGTTGTCTCCATTCATTCTACTCAAAAAAGAAAGCGCGCGCTAAAAAAAATCAACTAACAAACCATTGAATTACATCACACATCATGTTGCATTCGGATCTTTTCTGTTACCTTTGAAAATCCATGAGAATAGTTTTCGATGCCCGACTTCATTTTCCTGTTGTTTCAGGAATGTCTCGCTACATCGTAAATTTACTGACTCACTTGTTGGAAATCGACTCCAAAAATGAATACATTGTCTTGGTCAACGGAAAATTGTTGCCTAATGATGAAATTTTCAACCTTCAAAAATTCGACAACCTCCGCTTTAAAACGATTCACTTGCCACACATGGGATTGGTAAACTACACACTCATGCCGCGCATTATTCGAAAATTGAAACCCGATTTATACCATTATCCCATGTTGGACGCACCGATCGCCCGGGGTGTTAAAACGATCGCAACGGTGCACGACGCGAATGTCGTGGGTTCGATCAAAAAATACGACGACCGATTCGGAATCAAAACACTTTACTTCAAAAAAGCGTTAGCCCATACGCTTCGAAAAGCAACAAGTGTCATCTTCATCTCGAAAGCAAGTAGAACGGAAATTTTAGGGACGCACCACTTGACAGAAAACACAACGTTTCGATTAATTTACAATGGATTTGATGCAACATTTGGCGATATTCAAACCGAAACAATTCAAGAAGTACGTGCCAAATTCAAGTTGGAGAAACCCTTTTTTCTGTACGTGGGGCAAATCCGTGAACACAAAAATGTGTTGCGCATGGTAGAAGCATTCTTGAAAACCGACAGCGAATGGGAATTTGTGATTGCTGGAAATAACTACATGAATATTGATTTCACAACGTATCCATCACGGGTTCGTTACATTTCCATGGTCTCGGACAACGAACTCAAAGCACTTTATTATCATTCCAACGCTTTCATTTTTCCTTCTTTTATCGAAGGATTCGGGTTTCCAATTTTAGAATCGTTGGCATTCGGAAAACCAATCATTGGCACACAAACCGGCGCAATTGCAGAAATATCAGGTCCCTTTCTCATCGGAGTAAATCCATTTGACGTAAACGATATTGCGCTCAAAATGCGTAATTTTCAAGCGGGAAATTATCCTCCCTTGGACATCGTACAAACACGCGAATACCTCGAGCAATTCAGCTGGAAAAAGTGCGCAACTGAAGTATTAGCGCTTTACAAACAGGTACACGCGACCGAAAAATAAGTGATCGGTTCGCCGTTGCAGGAAATTCAATATCTTTGGAATTATGATTTTTATCCGCGATTTCGTCATCGGACTTCGATCCTTTTGGAAAGCTTTTTTATTCATCCGAAAACACAAATTATACTGGTATGCACTGATACCAGCGCTTTTGATGTTGGGAATTTATCAGCTGGGAACAACGATTCGAACTCATCATTTTGTCTCGAATGTAAAAACCATGAACGGAATTGTTTGGTATTTGATCAAACTATTGGCTGAAATATCGATTGCGATGCTGTTGATGCAATTCACAAAATACTTGGTAGTGACGCTCCTTTCGCCGTTGTTGGCCTATTTGTCGCAAAAAACAGAGAATATCATTACCGGAAATCACTATCCGTTCAACCGCCAACAGTTTTGGATCGACATCAAGCGCGGTGTAAAATTGGCGATACGCAACATGATGTGGCAGTATTTTTTCTTCTTGGTAATCTTGTTTTTTTGCAATCTCTTTTGGGATAAACCGCAGGATAGCGTTTTGTTCTACATCACCTATTTGATTGGATTCTATTACTACGGTTTCAGTTTTTTGGACTACGTCAACGAACGCAGAAGACTGACGATGGACGAAAGCATTTTGTTTATGCGCAAACATCGCGGATTAACCATGGCGATCGGATTGGGTTTTTCGTTGCTCATTTTAGTCCCCGTCAATCTCAGCGCATTGTATGATTGGCACCTCCTCACAACTGCGCCAATAGAAGTAATCAGTCAATTTTTCGTCCATTTCTTCTTGTGGTTTTGTGCTTCGTTTGCCCCCATTTTAGCGAGTATCGCCGCGACGATGGCCATGCACGACGTGGTGGATTTAAGTGCAAATCAATTCTTTCCAACTTCGAGTCCAACCGTAAAAAACGAATCTACTTCTGATTTCGCGACGGATAATCTAGAAAAACGGCACGATTTTGAGTGAAAATAGTATATTTGCTACTAAAAAAATAAACGTGTCTATACAGCACAAATTTCATTGATCTAAAACCGAAATTTATGAAAAATTTAAAATGCATACTTTCCACCTGTCTGCTGCTTTTCTTAGCATTCAACGGAAAAGCAATGACCCACACTGCGCCACCAGATTCCACCACAAATTTGGTTGATAAATCAGCTGCATTGTTAATTATCGAAGAAGGAAAAAAAATGTTCTTCGAAGGCAAGGTCAGAGATGCATTGATTTTATTCCGTCAATCGGCGGTCAAAGATCCCAACTCGTGGCGTCCACCGTATTGGATCAGTATGTGCCACTACCGACTTGATAATTACGGATTTGCGCTAAAATATGCCAAACAAGCGGTAGACTTAGACAGTGAAATTGACAAAGATATCTTTGAATTATTGGGGAAAAGTTACCACCGTATTGGCGAACTTGATTCAGCAATCATGTATTATACGATCGCATTAAACAAGTTGAATAAAAATCAGATCAAAGACCTTAAAATCAACGAGCGTATCGAAGAATGTAATTTTGCAAAAGCGCAATTAGCGGTTACACCGTTTGCCGTAAAGGAAAAAATTGGTGGTGAAGTCAATTCTGGTTACAACGACTACGCACCGATCATTGCCAACAATGGGAAAATATTGTACTTCACTTCGCGCAGAAATAATACGACGGGAGGAGGAATGAATCCAGAAGAAGATCAATATTTTGAAGACATTTACAAAGCACAATGGAACGAAGAATCCAAGAGTTGGGACAGTGTTTCCAATGAATTGGATCGCTTAAATGCAACGGGTTTTGAGGCATTTTCACACGTTTCCAAAGACGGATTAACGGCCTACATGACGATCAACAACGAAGCCGTTGACGAAGTGATTTCAACGCAAAGTTCAGACATTTTCGAAGTACAATTCACAACCAAAGGGAAATGGGGAAGTCCAAAGAAAATCAACAACAAGTCCATCAACACCTCGTTTTTTGATGCCGGAGCGACGGTTACAGCAGATGGCAACACGATGTATTTTGTTTCGAATCGAAACGCAGAAAAGAAATTGACCGATATTTACGTTGTTCAAAAAGTGGGTAAAAAATGGGGCGAAGCCGTTCCCGTTTCGGATAGCATCAATACGGTTGGAAACGAAGCAACTCCTTTCATTTCAGCAGACGGAAGGTATTTGTTTTTCAGCTCCGACACCCATCCAGGAATGGGCGGTTACGATATTTTCGTTTCAGAAAACCTCGGAAACACATGGTCGAAACCGGTAAACTTAGGCGCTGCGATTAACACCGTGAACAACGATACGCACTTTCAGTACTATCCAGAATTGAAATTGGCTGTTTTTGCGGGATTCATGTTGCAAGGTCAAAAAGCAAGTTTGGATATTTTCCAATTGGACATGACTAATTTCGCAATCAAAAAATAAAGCATATAGAACACATCAATTAGAGGAATTCGATCGGATTCCTCTTTTTTTTGCCTTGGTATACGGCTGATGACAAAGGTCGATTCCCAAAGTTTTCTATATTTGTAGGGTGAAAAAAATTTTAATCATTCAGACCGCTTTCATTGGAGATGTTATTTTGGCAACTCCTGTTGTTGCTGAATTGGCGAGAATTTATCCAACTGCGCAAATCGACTTTTTGTTGCGCAAAGGAAATGAAGTGTTATTGAAAAACAATCCCCACATTCATCGCTTGTTGGTGTTGGATAAAAAAGCGGGGAAAATTAAATCGCTTCGCACATTGCTTTCACAAATCAGGGCAGAGAAATACGATGAAGTTATCAATTTACACCGCTTCGCAAGTACGGGAATTTTAACCGCTTTCTCCGGTGCAAAGTCGCGCGTTGGATTCAACAAAAATCCATTCTCGTTTGCATACACCCAAAAAATCGATCATCTTTTAGACAATCGCCACGAAGTCGCTCGCAACTTGGCGTGTATTCAACACCATGGCGCGGTTGGACTGCGGAGACCAGAATTGTTTCCAACAGAAGCAGATTTCCGAACCGTACAACCGTATACAACAACACCGTTTTACTGTCT
>SSGT01000132.1 GCA_008017065.1 Crocinitomicaceae bacterium | reverse complement strand
TACGACTCGTCGAATTTCAGATTGTATATTTCAAACAGCATTGGTGCAAAATTAGACATCGTTGATTTTGCAAATCCAGCTACACCGACATTGATTTCGAGTATTCCAATGACCGCGTACGGAAATATAAATTCGGTAACAGCACACAACGGAGTAGTTGCGTTGGCAATTGAAAACTCCAATCCGCAAGCAAATGGTTCAGTTGTTTTCTTGAATGAAAATGGCGTATTGATCAATCAAGTAACGGTTGGAGCGATGCCCGACATGATTACGTTCGACAAAAACTTCACGCGCATTTTAACTGCCAATGAAGGTGAACCAAATGCGACATACACGGAAGACCCTGAAGGTTCAGTTTCGATCATTGATTTGACACCTGGATACGCAAACTTGACCAATGCCAATGTCACCACTGTTGGATTCACCGCCTACAACGGACAAGCAACTGCGCTGCGAACGCAAGGAATTCGTGTTTTCAGTACATCAGCAACCGTTGCACAAGATTTTGAGCCGGAATACATCACGATTTCATCCGACAACACAAAAGCCTATGTTGTATTGCAAGAAAACAACGCACTTGCCGTGATTGATCTTGCCACAAACACAATTGACACATTGCATGCATTGGGTTACAGCAACTACGCAGCAGGAAATGGAATGGATGCCTCTGATCAAAGCGGACAAGTTTTAATTGCATCAGCTCCAGTAAAAGGTGCATACATGCCCGATGCAATCGCTTATTCAACGATAAACGGACAAGGATTCGTGTTTTCTGCCAACGAAGGAGATTCACGCGAATTTGGGACCGTTGTTGATGCAGCGCGTATCTCAACCCTGACATTAGACGAAACCGCGTTTCCAGACCAACACATTTTGAAAAACAACAAATTGTTTGGACGTTTGAACGGATTGAAATATTCAGGAGACGCCGACAACGACGGAGATCTAGACGAAATTCATACGATGGGAGGTCGTTCGTTTAGCATTTGGAATGCTACTACCGGACAATTGGTATTTGATTCAAAAGATTTGATCGAACAAATTACCTCCAATCATCCAACGTTTGGTGCATTCTTCAACGCTTCTAACACAACAGGAACTGCGGCATCAAAAAACCGAAGCGATGACAAAGGACCTGAACCAGAAGGTGTTTCCACTGCATTCATCAACGGATCACACTACCTTTTTGTTTCCTTGGAACGAATTGGTGGCGTGATGGCCTTCAACGTAAACACACCAACAAATCCTGTATTTGTAGGGTATTACAACAACCGCACATTGACCGGAAGCGGACCAGATTTAGGAGCGGAAGGAATCATTTATATCCCTGAAAATGAATCACCGAATGGCAATTCAATCGTAATTTTGGCAAATGAAGTAAGTTCTACGCTTTCGATCTACCAAGTCAACACCTGTGCGGAGGTTTCTGGAGCAGAACTGATTGCAAACCAAACGACAATCTGTGCGGGAGATACAGCACTCCTTTCATTCGAGCCAACCACAAGTACCACGTTCAACTGGTTGCTAAACAATCAAGCAGTAGCAAATCAAACCAACGATACACTCGTGGTGACGGCAGCAGGAAACTACCGCTTGTATGTAAACAACACTGCTTTTGCGTGTACAGACTCTTCCAATACAATCCAAGTAACTGTAAACGAACTCCCAACAATAACGACAGTTGTTTCCAACGATACACTTTGTGCTGGAGAGGCTACGACGCTAACCGCAAGTGGAAATGCAACTTTTGTTTGGAACAATGGAGTAAGCAACGGAACAGCATTTACCCCTATGCAATCGCAAAACTTTACCGTGGTTGGAACGCACTCCAATTCATGTGTTGATTCAGCGACTGTTTCCATTGTTGTCAATGCGCGTCCAACCGTGCTTGCCAATGCAACCAAAGACACCTTATGTGCGGGCGAAACAACCGTTTTAACGGGAGCTGGTGCGGCAAGTTATACTTGGAACAACGGAGTAATCAACAACACAAGCTTTGCACCAACGACGAGTGGCTCGTTTCAAGTCATTGGAACAGACATAAACGGATGTAAAGATACAGCGGTCATTGCACTCCTCGTAAATCCATTGCCAAACACCGATTTGGGAAGCGACATCACGCTTTGCGACCACCAAGCACCCGTGACATTGAACGCAGGAAATTTCAGCGCATATCAGTGGAGTACTGGAGCAGCATCGTCGTCGATCCAAGTCAGTGTAACGGGTAACTTTTCAGTAACAGTTACAGACGCAAACGGATGTAAAGACAGCGATGCAATTCAAGTAACGGTCAACAACTGTGCAAGTATCGATGAAATGACATTCGAGGCCGTAATTGCTCCAAATCCGACGGCAGGAAATGTTCACGTAACGTTCAACAACGAATTGCAAAACGCTGCAGTTGTGGTATGTGATATCCACGGAAAAATAATTTCAAACACAATCAATTTCAATGGAAATGAATTGAACGTGAATTTAACAAACGTCGAATCTGGAATCTACATTTTGACGATTTCTCAAGGAAACAACAACAAACAATTTAGATTAGCAAAACAATAAGCCCAACCAATTGTTGAAAAGCCGGTATCAATTTGATATCGGCTTTTTTATTGCAGTTTTTTTTTCGGTAAAGTAATTTCAAAACCACGAATTTATACCTTTACAGCTCAAAGTTTTTCCAGCAAATGACACAAAAATTCATACACATCAAAGGCGCACGCGTTCACAATCTCAAAAACATGGACGTTAAAATTCCACACGGGAAAATCACCGTGGTAACCGGTTTATCGGGGTCAGGAAAATCTTCACTCGCTTTTGACACCTTGTATGCAGAGGGTCAGCGGAGGTATGTGGAAAGTTTATCGTCGTACGCCCGTCAATTTCTCGGGAAACTCAACAAACCAGAAACCGATTTCATCAAAGGGATCGCTCCTGCCATTGCAATCGAACAAAAAGTGACGTCGAGTAATCCGCGGTCAACCGTTGGTACAACAACCGAGATTTACGATTATTTGAAACTACTTTTCGCACGTGCCGGAAAAACCTACTCCCCTATTTCAGGAATGGAAGTAAAAAAACACACGGTGTCGGACGTAATTGACTTTTTAAAAGCGCAACCTGAAGGAACCAAAGCATATATTTTGGCGCCCATCTTATCGTTTCAAAAATACGGTACTGCACGACAGTTGACATTGTTGAAAGATCAAGGATATGCCCGTTTGTTTCTCAACGACGACGTTTTCGAATTGGATGAAGTGACCGAAAATACACCCCAAATCGAAGCTGCTCGGATCTTGGTCGATCGAATCAAGACGTTTCAAGACGACGAAGAAGCGCTCGTTCGTGTGGCTGATTCCATAGCATTGGCGTTTGCCGAAGGTGGTGGATCCTGCGAAATTCATTTTCCAGATTCCCAAGAAACCTTTCACTTCAACAACCGATTTGAGTTGGACGGAATGGAATTTGTGGAGCCAAGCGAACATTTTTTCACCTTCAACAATCCATTTGGAGCTTGTAAAACCTGCGAAGGATTTGGTTCGGTAATCGGAATTGATCCCAACTTGGTGATGCCCGACAAAAGCTTGAGTGTATATCAAGGCGCAATAGTGGCTTGGAAAGGCGATACCATGGGTGAATATTTGCAACAACTCGTTTTGAGTGCCGGTAAATTTAACTTCCCGATTCACCGACCGGTGGAAGAATTAACCGAAGAAGAATACCAATTATTGTGGGATGGAAACAAGCATTTTACAGGATTGCATGCTTTTTTCAAATTTTTAGAATCGCAATCCTACAAAATCCAATACCGCGTGATGCTTTCTCGTTACCGCGGCAAAACGCTTTGTCCCGACTGTAAAGGAACACGTTTGCGTAAAGATACCAACTTGGTGAAAGTAGGTGGAAAAACCATCAGTGAAATTGTGCTCATGCCTGTGGAAGACGCGCATGCTTTTTTTACTTCCTTGGAATTGCCCGTACAAGAAGCGCAAATCTCCAAACGACTGATGCCCGAAATCACCAATCGACTTGGCTTTTTATGCGAAGTTGGATTGGGTTACTTGACCTTGAATCGTCAGTCAAATTCGCTTTCTGGAGGAGAATCGCAACGCATCAATTTGGCAACCTCGTTGGGAAGTAGCTTGGTTGGTTCGATGTATATTTTGGATGAACCAAGTATCGGTTTGCATCCACGCGATACACAAAAACTCATCAACGTACTCAAAAACTTACGCGACTTAGGAAACACCGTGATCATCGTAGAACACGAGGAAGACATCATGGAAGCAGCGGACGAAATCTTAGATATCGGTCCAATGGCTGGCGTTTATGGTGGTGAAGTGGTATTCCAAGGAAATCATGCACAACTGATTCATCAAAAAAACAGTTTGACAGCGCAATACCTTACCGGTGAACGGAAAATCGAGGTCCCGAAAAAGCGCAGAAAATCGAGCAATAAGATCACGGTTATCGGTGCCAAGGAAAACAACCTCAAAAACATAACGGTTGATTTCCCGCTACACAGTTTGGTGTGTGTCACAGGAGTCAGCGGTTCGGGAAAATCGACGCTAGTAAAAGACATTTTGTATCCTGCCGTGCGGAAACATTTGGGACAATTTGGTGATTTTCAAGGCAATTTCAAAGGAATCGAGGGCGACTTAAAACTGATCAAAGAAATTGAATTCGTAGACCAAAATCCAATCGGAAAATCTTCACGAAGTAATCCGGTCACGTACGTCAAAGCATTTGATGACATCCGCGAACTGTTTGCGCGTACACCGTTAGCAAAAGCACGTGGGTATAGACCTGGCTTTTTCAGCTTCAATGTCGAAGGTGGAAGGTGCGAAATGTGTGAAGGTGAAGGACAAGTAACGGTTGGAATGCAATTCATGGCCGATGTGCACTTGCTTTGCGAAGCGTGCAATGGGTCGCGTTACAAACAGGAAACCCTTGAAATTGAATTCAACGGGAAAAACATCTCCGACATTTTGACATTGGACATTCATACAGCACTCGACTTTTTCAAAGCTTCTTCCGATAAAATAGCAGAAAAAATTGTCGCTAAAATCCAACCGTTGTTTGATGTTGGATTGGGTTATTTACAATTGGGACAATCGTCTAGTACCTTGAGTGGCGGTGAAGCGCAACGCGTAAAATTGGCATCATTCCTCTCCAAAGGCGAATCATCCAACGGAACGCTCTTCATTTTTGATGAGCCAACAACTGGATTGCATTTTTACGATATTGAAAAACTTTTGATCGCATTTCAACGGTTGATCGACAACGGAAATTCCATCATCGTGATCGAACACAATGCCGATATTATCAAATGCGCAGATTGGATTATTGACATCGGCCCTGAAGGTGGAAACAAAGGCGGAAACGTTATTTTTACAGGAACACCTGAAAACTTGGTCAAAGAACCGAAAAGTTATACTGGGAAATTTCTTGCAAAAAAGCTTCAATAAGCCCTTGAAAAATGTAACTTTAAGCTCGTTCAAATCAATCCAAACGATGCTACAATTCATTTTTCCACTTTTAGTTGGTACGTTGCTCTCCAACGCATTTGTCGTTGGGCAAATTTCAGGTTGTACCGATGTGCAAGCCACGAATTTTAACCCTGATGCAATCGAAAACGACGGTTCGTGCCTCTACCCTACGACCACCTTGATAGTGACAAGTTCAGTGCTGTTAAGCGACACGCTCAGCGAAACTTCGGGGTTGATTCATTGGAACGACGCAATTTGGACGCACAATGACAATGCCGACGAACAACTGTATGCAATTCATTCGACAACGGGACAAATTCAACAACGAATCAACATTCCGTCCGTGGTCAATACCGACTGGGAAGAAATTTCGCAGGATTCACTGTATCTGTACATCGGAGATTTTGGTAACAACGCTGGAAATCGAACCGATTTGAAAATTTTACGGATTCAAAAATCTAGCTTTTTCGATGAAGCGATGCAAGTAGATACGATTCACTTTAGTTACGCAGATCAAACCGATTTTACGCCTTCATCCAACACAACCAATTTTGACTGTGAAGCATTTATCGTGACCGAGAATCAAATTTACCTGTTTACGAAACGTTGGGGCGACAAAAAAACCTTTTGCTATGCAGTAGATAAAACTCCTGGAACGCATTCAGCAAGTTTGATCGATTCGTTGAACGTTCAAGGACTCGTCACGGGAGCAAGTTACTATGCATCAAAAAAGATGCTTGTTTTGCTTGGATATTCAACCACTTTGCAACCGTTTTTGTATGCCCTCTATGCGATTGAAAACGAAGATTTTTTTAACGGGAATAAGCGGAAGTTTGCCACCAACATCGGTTATCATCAAACGGAAGGAATCAGTACCCACGATGGTTTGCATTATTTCATCAGTAACGAATATTTTTCAACCAACCCGATAACAACGTACCAACGATTGCATCAATTTGATTTAACGAATTATTTTTCCGACTATTATTTCCCTCCAACCGCGTCCATTGCTCCTACAAACCCCAGCGGTTTATTTCATTTCTCCGAGAATCCAGCAAATCATCAAATGATCATTACGTGTTCCCCAGAAGTAATTGGTCGGAACTACGAAGTAACTGACGTCGAGGGCAAACAAATTCGAACCGGCAAGATAGCTTACGAAGAATTGGTGTTGGAAATCCCCAGCGGTTTTTACTTTTTTCGATTGGAAGGATTCAATCCTGAAAAATTTCAAGTTAACTGATCAAAATCGCGTCAGGCTGAAAAATGATTGTAGAGTAGCATGATTCCAAAAATAATCAGTGCGCTCCCAGTGATGTAATTGACTGTATGCATGGTTTTGTCGGTCAAGAAATGTTTGATTTTACCAGCGAGTGAAACTTTCCCCAATTCAATCACCAACACCACTGCCAGTACCACAACAAAAAACAAGATCATTTTCACCAAGGAATACCCCAACGAATGGCCGACAGCTGTGGCATTTGCCAACCACAAAAACCAAACAGCAGGATTGAATAAGTTGAGCATAAATCCTTTTAAAATCAAGATCAATGGCCGGACTTTCGTTTCGATCACCAACGATGCGTCTTCGCTCACTTTTGTCTTTTTGATGAAATAAGTAATTCCAAAAATCATCAGGAAAATACCACCAATCACAGAAGAAATCGCTTGCGCCTTTTCTGAATGAAGCATTTTAGTTGCCCCGAAATAAATCAGTACACAAACACCGATACTCAAGAAAAGATCACTCAATACAATGCCCAACGCCAACAGCGAACCGTGTTTATAGCCTTTTTTTATTCCCGCATTAATCAACGCAAAAAACGCAGGGCCAAACGAAAACGTTAACAAAAAAACAATGACAAGTCCTTGATAAATAATATTTAGAATCAACCTTCGATAAATTTTAGACCAACAATTCACCAAGTTATTCTTGGTAACGAGCTACTAAATATACACACTTTTAGGCTTAAAAAAAAGATTCCAAACACAAAACACACACAAAAGTTAAAAAATAGGCCTCTTTTTGTAAAAATAGTGTTACCTACTCCATCAAAACACATCATCAGTTCCTCGATGAATTGGAAAAGACAGGATTTTATCCAACCCAACAATCCGATAGCGATCGTCACGTCTCAAGCACGCCAGAAAAGAACGCCGCTAAAATCCTGCCGATGCATCAAAACCATGTTTTATTTTCAATTTGTTAGTGATTTGAATTCAGTGTGTTAACCTAAAATTAAAAATTAATTTTCAAAAAAGTACAGAAAAGCCTTGCAGAAAGAAAAAAAGTCCCTATCTTTGCACCCGTCTAAACGATGTAACGACATCAAAAAAACGACAATAGATTCCGTAGCTCAGCTGGTAGAGCAATACACTTTTAATGTATGGGTCCTGGGTTCGAATCCCAGCGGGATCACTTAAAACGTTTCAAAGCCCTTGTAAATCAAGAATTTACAAGGGCTTTTTCTTTGTAGGGTAAACATTTTTGTTTTTACCTACAGAAAAATGTGGGATCAAGACGGAAGTTTACCAAAAGGGAGAGAGTTTACGAGATCAAATAATTTATTATCACTATTCGCTTT
>SSGT01000044.1 GCA_008017065.1 Crocinitomicaceae bacterium | reverse complement strand
GGATTGAATCGCAAGCCGAAAGCGACTAACGAATAGTTTTCAACAAGGATTGTGCTACTTTTTCACTCGCTCCGCCTCCACCAAGATTTTGGCGCATGATTTCGTAATCTGCAAGCACATTTTTCCGCTTGGCGCCGCCTTCCAAAATAAGCGTCAATTCATCGCGAATTTGTCGTGCATTGCATTCATGCTGAATTAGTTCACGCACTACTTCCCGATCCATAATGAGGTTGACCAAGGAGATAAACTTAATTTTAACCAAGCGCTTTGCAATCGCATACGAAATGGGCGAAGCTTTGTAGCAAACTACTTCTGGAATATTCAATAGTGCAGTTTCCAATGTAGCAGTGCCGGAAGTAACTATCGCAGCTTCCGAACTCGCTAGCACATCGTACGTTGCTCCGTGAATGATTTTTGCGTTTCGATTGGCAATCAACGGTTCATAAAACGAAACATCCAACGAAGGTGCACCAGCAATGAGAATTTGATAGTTGTGGAGATCTTGAACAGCATCGAGCATGATGGGTAGTTTCACCTTCACTTCCTGTTTTCGACTTCCTGGCAAGACCGCGATAATCGGCTTTTCTCCCAACTCCCATTTCTGACGAAAATCAGCTTCTGAAAATGTATTCTCTTTGTATTGTTCAATGGCATCCAACAGCGGATGACCCACGTATTCAACCTCAAAATCAAACTTCTCGTAAAATGCTTTTTCAAATGGCAAAATGGCAAACAAGTGATCGACTGTTCGCTTGATTTTGTGAACACGGTTTTGTTTCCATGCCCAAATTTGGGGCGAAATATAATAATACACTTTGATGTTGTGTTGTTTGGCCCACTCCGCAATGCGCATGTTGAATCCCGGATAGTCTATCAACACAAGCGCATCTGGCTGGTATGCCAAAATATCCGCTTTACAGGTTTTAATATTGCGAAGAATCGTTCTCAGGTTGAAGATCACTTCGATAAAGCCCATAAATGCTAATTCTTTGATGTGCTTCACGGGTCTGCCTGCAATCTTCTCCATCAAATCACCGCCCCAAAACCGAAAATCAATCGAAGGATCGTTGTTGAGTAGGGCTTTCATTAAATTCGAACCGTGCAAATCTCCCGAAGCTTCTCCAGCGATAAAGTACAATTTCAAGTTCTTTTCTTTCGACATCAGGCAAGGAATTTAAAGTACAAAATCGCAACCAAATTCAATACCGTTGCCAAAATAATTCCCATCGCCAAGGGCCAATTCTCTCTTTTCAAAAAGGTGTGAAACCAAGCCAGATTCGCGATACTTGCCAACGAGATGATTTTACTTTTTTCCACCCGGTTGATGCTGAAACGATACATATAATTCTCGATTTCGTAGTTATTCAACCACGAATAAATTACAATCGTAAGCGGAATCGCAATTGCTGTCGTTACAATGCCGATCAACAATCCATACGTGTGGTATTTGGTCCAATTTCTTAGATTCATGGTACTGTTTCCTTTAATTATTGTATTTCCCAATTATTCAATTCTCCCATCACGTGGTAGGCGGTCATATCAAAATGAATGGGGACAACACTTGCATACCCGTTTTCCATTGCCCACAAATCCGTATCTGCGCCTTTGTCCATGTTTCCGAACTTGCCAGACAACCAATAATACGGAGTTCCGAATTGATCTTCCCGCTTGTCGACGCGATCTTCCCAGAAGGCACGCGCACCACGACATACTTTAATTCCTTTTAATTCCTCCACTGGAATGTTTGGAATGTTAACGTTTAAACAGGTGTCAAAAGGCATTTTGTGTTTCAACACAGCCTCCATCATCCGTTTCACGACTACTTTAGCAGTATCAAAATTCGCTTCTGCTGAAAAATCAGCAAGTGAAAAACCAACCGAAGGAATCCCTTCAATCGCGCCTTCAACCGCAGCCGACATCGTACCCGAATAAAGTACATTGGTACTTGTATTTTCTCCGTGATTGATTCCAGAAACAATCAAATCAGGCTTGCGCTTGAGGAGTTCGTGAATTCCCAACTTAACACAATCCACGGGAGTTCCAGAACAGGTGTAGGCTTTCACTCCTTTGATGATTTCAGAAGGCGCCATGCGCAATAAGGTATTGACCGTAATTGCGTGTCCCATTCCCGATTGTGGTTTGTCGGGCGCAACTACAATCACTTCTCCAAACGGTTTCACCGCTTCGACCAAGGATAAGATGCCTTTCGCAAAAATCCCATCGTCATTGGTTACAAAAATCAGCGGTTTTTTGTGCGACATATCTTCTTTTTTGAGCTTAAATGAAATGAAAGTACGAAAGTAACAAAAATAGCAAAAGGAGTGACTGAAAACCCGTTTCAAAATGCGAAGAATACCTGAGAATTGGGAAGTTTTACGTCACGAGTTGCTCAAAAACGCCCCTTGAAAATAGCGCAATGAACAATGATCCGACGAATAAAAATAGAATACTTCAAAGTAATGCCCTATCTTTGCACCAATAATTTCGAAACGAGACATTCTTTTGAGCAGAAAAAACAGGATGTTTCGACTATTTCCAGCATACTTTATGAAAAAAATTGACGATTACAGAAAATTGCTAGGTGTTAACAAAACAGCTACTTTGAAGGAGTTAAAATCTGTTTACAGAAGCTTGATGAAAGACTTCCATCCAGATAAGATTCAAGACAACGAGACTGCAAAAGCAGAAGCAGAAGAAAAAAGCAAAACCATCATCGAAGCATACCACTTTATCGTTAGTATTTGTCCTGAAACATGGGAATCCTACAAAGAGGAATATACAAATACGATTTCGAATTCATTGATTGCAGACATCGAGTACAAAGGAGTTACATTGCGCATTGATTATGCCGATGGAAACAGCTATGAGTATTTCGATGTTCCCAAAAATATTTTTTCAAAATTCATCAATGCAGATTCCCAAAATCGATTTGCACGTCGTCAGATTTGCAATGCGTACGTGTACCGCAAAGTGACATCGAATTTAGTTCCAGCATAAGCTGCATACGCATTTACAAAAAAGGCGAAAATCATTGAATTTTCGCCTTTTTTTATGCTTTAAAAAGTGAATTAGATCAATCCAAATTGCGTGAAATGATGTGTCAAATGCTTCGAGTGTAATCGATTCCACTGCTGAAAATCCAACGGTCCGTAATACGGATGTGGATGTTTGAGTCCCGGATTTTCTGCGTAAAGTTGTTCCAAATCCAACCACGTTTCGATGTACTCATCTACCGCCAATTCAATTTCCGCATGACGCAAAGGAACAGCTGACCCTGCAAACGAAACTTGTAAATTTTGTGCCATTGGCTTGTCTGAATCCAAAAACGCAACCATCCGTTCGATTCGATCTTCAGGCACTTCCATTGGAAATGGAGTTTCACCGGTAGCGATCTTCAAGGTATCCGTTAAATGTTCAACCATGCGTTGCGCCGACATGTTTCCCCACATCGGTTTTGTATCTGCTTGCAACTTATCAAAAAGCGGCAAAAGTGTTTCTATATCTGTTGAAATAAACATCATTGATAATTTTTTCCTACCAAGATATTCAAACTTTTTGGAATAACTTGAACATTTAATTCATTTCTTACCTCAAAAGGTTCACCGTCGTAATGTGCCATTTTATGTGTCAACGTAATACGCACTTTTTCAACAGGAATAATTTCTGAAAAACGTGAACGATGTGTGGTACGTTTAAAAAAACGATAAACCACCGCAGGAGCAGTCCAAATGGAAAATGGTTTCAAAATACACAACTCAATTTTCCCATCCGAAATGTTGGAATAGGGCGATACACAAAATCCATTGCCAAACTCGGATGAATTAGCCAAGGTACACAACACCACGGGCAATTCACGTTGATACGTTGGAAATTCAATTTTAACAGAAATCGGTTTGTAGGAAGCGTATTCTTTGAAAACCAATTTGGCATAGCTCCAAAAGCCGCGTGTGTGGTATTCGTCAAACTTTTTAGCGATCAACGCATCAAATCCGTACCCTCCAACACCCAAAAACGGCTTATCATTCACCAAAACAGTATCCATCACGGAATGGTTTTGTTCGTTAATCGATTGAATTGCTTCTATTAAATTCAAGGGGATCTTCAGGTGGCGCGCCAATCCATTGCCTGAGCCGGCAGGAAGAATCGCCAATTTCGTTTCAGTCCCAATCAATGCAGTGCCCACTTCATGTACCGAACCGTCACCGCCTACTGCACACACAATATCAAATCCATCAGCAGCCGATTGCGCGGCAATTGCTTTCGCATGCTTTCTATATTCAGTAATGGTAATTTCGTAATCAAAAATGGAATGATCGAGGTACTGTTCAATCAATGCGGGCAACTGGTTTTTGCGACCTATTCCCGATATTGGATTGATTATGAAGCGAATTTTCTTTTTCATCTGCTGTTGTTTGATTCAGAATCAAATCCCGATTGTAGCGCTGAATCAAAGCTTTTAGTCTTTTTTCCATCGCTTGACTCTCTTTCTTGTGATACAAAATCGAATCCGGTGTATTTGCTTTCTGAATTATAGCACTATACAAATTTCGTGCCTTATCATTCGAAAAAGTTAATAAATAGTTATTTTTAAAGTAATGATACGTTCCTTCCAAATACGTAATTGCTTCGCCTTCTGTTGTTTGGTAATAAGAATTCCCGTACGCGTAGTACGTTTTTTTAACATTCAACAAATCGAGCAAGGTTGGAAGAATATCAATGTGTTGGAAAAAACGGGTTTCTTTTTTCGGCTTAATCAATCCCTTTGGATGAAAAAACAAAATCGGAACTTTGAACATTTCCGTGCGCTGACTGTAGATCGGACTCGTTGTGGCAGAAGTGTGATCGGCGCACAACACAAATACCGTATTTTCATACCACGGTTGTTTTTTAGCCATTTCAAAGAATTTACGCAAACTGTAGTCGCCGTAACTTATCGATTCGCAAATTTGCTGTTTTCCTTTCTTCAATTTCCCACGCATGTGCGGTGGAATATAGTACGGATGATGCGATGACAGGGTGAAAAGCGTCGCCAAAAACGGTTGGTTGTATTTCGTAAATTGCTTGGCTGTCCAAGGGTTGAAATACTCATCCAAAATACCCCACGTCTTATCAAAATGCGCATCGTTTCCATATTCTTTTCGTCCAAAATAACCATCAAATCCCGCTTGCGCTGCAAAACCGTCAAAGCGCATCGAACCGTTGGTAGCTCCATGATAAAAACCGGAAACATATCCGTTTTCCTTCAAAATCATGGGCAACGATTCCAATTGATTGCTTCCATACGCCGATGAAATGTAGGGATTATCCAACAACGACGGAATCGACGCGATGATAGACGGAACGGCCTCGATGGACTTTTTCCCATTGGAAATCCCATTCTGGAAATACAAACTTTCGCCCGCAAGCGAATCCAAGAACGGCATATACGATTCTTTTGCACCAGCAGCTCCGCACCATTCGTTGCCAAAACTCTCGAGCAAGATGATTACCACGTTTGTTTTCGAAGGAAGCAAATTTTGTGGTACAGTAACACGAATCGGACTAAACAAACGGTGTTCTTCGTTCAAACTAAAGTAGCTTTTTTCCTCGAGATTCGCTTTGTTGTATGATTTCAGCATGGTGAATGGCGTGTTCAATACCAAGGCTGTGTTTTCAATCCGTGTAAATTGAGATGCGTCGATCGGACTCAAGGGTTTTAATCCAAATCCTCCGCGTCCTAAACCAATAAACAGCGCCAAAACAACAAGAAACAACAAACTGTCTTTGATCCAGAAAGCACGTCGATGATCTACCGGAAAGACCTCGATTCGTTTTGTTTTTGAGTACAGCCAATTTGTAAGTACGAAAAAAAGAATCAACAGCAGTAGCAAAAACCAGAAATCACGTAGGAACGAACCAATTTGTTGCATGAAGTCGTTGCCCGCACTGAGCATCGTAAACAGATCAATGGTTGATCGCTTGCTGGTATAACTGTAATACTCCACATCAATCAAGTTCAACAAAACCAGCAATGAATTCAAACAAATAAAAATTCCTTTTAGAACCGTTTGATAGATGCGATTGCTTCGAAAGGGAGTTGGAAACAGTGAAAGGATGATGAACGGAAGTGCGACCAAGCTGATGGTAACACAATCAAACCAAAGCGAAACAACAAACTCATTGCATCCAACTTCCGTAAAACTAGCTTTGTTGAACATGTAAAAAACAACGCGCGTCAATTGCATAAACAAAAGCATAATTCCAAGCCTCAGCAACAATGATTTGAGGTGATTTGGAAACATTTGTATCAATTTTTGCATGCCTTATTTTTGTTCAAAATTATGGAATAAAGCCCGAGTTGGCTTCAGAAAGCAGAGATTTAATCAAATCATTGACTAATTTTCACATTTGCCAATCGCTTTCTTACAACACATTAATGAGCATCCAACCAATTTTTAGCGATTTTCACCTCCACTTCCATAGGTACAACAAGCTGGATCGCATTTTCCATCGCCTCTTTTACCAACTGTGGCATCAATTCCATTTCAGATTCGTGCACATCAAAAACCAACTCATCATGAACTTGCAACAGCAGTTTTGACTTTACATTTTTCGCCGTCATGGCGCTGTCAACCGCGATCATTGCCAATTTGATAATATCTGCTGCCGAGCCTTGAATCGGAGCATTCACCGCATTTCGTTCGGCAAATCCACGCACAATAGCATTCGCCGAATTGATGTCGGCCAAATACCTTCTACGCTTCATGATGGTTTCCACAAATCCCAATTCACGTGCATCGTTGATGGCTTTGTCCATATAGGTTTTGATGGTGTTAAACTGTTCAAAATAGCTGTCAATAATTCCTTTCGCTTCTGTTCTTGAAATCCCTAAATTTTGCGCTAGTCCGAAAGCAGATTGGCCGTAGATAATTCCAAAATTGACCGCTTTGGCAGCGCTTCGTTGCTCGCGTGTAACCTCATCGATCGGCGTTGAAAACACATTAGAAGCAGTTGCCGCGTGAATATCCAACCCTTGCTGAAAAGCTGCAATCATGTTGGGATCTTCACTCAATGCCGCGATGATGCGCAACTCAATTTGTGAATAATCCGCCGCCATGATGCTGAACTCTGGTCCTCTGGAAATAAACGCTTTGCGGATTTCTTTTCCTTTGTCGGTACGAATCGGAATGTTTTGCAGATTCGGATTATTCGAACTCAATCTTCCAGTTGCCGTCACGGTTTGCATGAAATGCGTGTGCACCCGATTATCGATCCGATCAACCAAGGTTGGAAGTGGATCTACGTAGGTACTTTTTAATTTTTTGTTTTGACGATAATCCAAAATGAGGTTGACAATCGGATGGTCGTTCTTGTATTGCTCCAACGCATCCTCCGAAGTTTGGTATTGACCGGTTTTTGTCTTTTTAGCTTTCGCTGAAATTTTCATGTGATCAAACAACACCTCACCCAATTGCTTGGGGGAATCCAAGTTGAAATCGATCCCAGCCAATGCTTTGATTTCTTTTTCTTTTTCAAGCGATTCTGTTTCGAGTTGTTGCGAAAAAAGCGCTAAACTTTCAACGTCAATCGCAATCCCTTCTCGTTCCATTTTCCCCAAAACGCGCATCAACGGCATCTCCATGTCGTAAAACAACGCTTTCAGATGCTCTTTTTCGATTTCAGGAGCAAAAATTTGCTTCAGCTGCAACGTAATATCCGCATCTTCACACGCATAATCAGAAACCGCTGCAGGGTCCAAATCACGCATATTTCCCTGACTCTTGCCTTTTTTGCCAATCAATGTCTCGATCGAAACCGGTTTGTAACGCAAATAATATTCCGACAGAAAATCCATTCCATGTTTGGCTTCCGGTTGAATCAAATAATGCGCAATCATCGTATCGAACAATACGCCATGCACTTCACACCCGTAATTCGCAAGCACTTGCAAATCATACTTGAGATTGTGCCCGATTTTAAGAATCGATTCTGCTTCAAAAAAGGGTTTGAATTGCTGCAAAATGAGAAGCGCTTGCTCCCGGTTTTCAGGCATTGCAACATAAAACGCTTCGCGAGCCTGAAAAGCAAACGACATCCCAACCAATTCCGCATGGAGCGATTCCAAACTCGTCGTTTCTGTATCAAAAGCGACTTCTGGTTGCTTCAACAACAATTCAATCAATTCGCTCCGTTCTTCCGACGTTGTGATCAAGTGATAACTCGGTTTTTCAGTTGCAATCGTCTTGTATTCGGCTGTTTCTATCGGCGACTGTTTCTCGACCAAACTTTGTGTTGTAAACAAATCCAATTGCCCTTCAGACGCCGATGTATTGTTGGAAACAACGATTTCTTCTCCGATCACGCGTTTCGCTAAATTGCGAAATTCCAACTCGGTAAAAATTTCCTTGATCTTTTCTGGATCAGGCTCACACATGACCAAAGCATCTGGGTTAAACTCTACATCTACATCCAAAATGATCGTCGCTAACATTTTTGATAGAATACCCTGCTCTGCAAAATTGATCACATTTTCTTGCTGTTTTCCTTTCAGCTTGTCAGCATTTGCGATCAGATTTTCAACCGAACCGTACTCCTGAATCAACTTTTTTGCAGTTTTTTCGCCAATTCCAGGAATTCCGGGAATGTTATCAGCAGCATCACCCCACAAACCAAGGATATCGATTACCTTCATCGGATCATCGACTTCGAATTTCTCACATACTTCAGGCACTCCTAAAATCGTTGCAGGATCACCACCTCGTCCGGGCTTGTACATGAAAATTTTATCCGAAACCAATTGACCGAAGTCTTTGTCGGGTGTCATCATGTAGGTATGATATCCCTCTCTCTCCGCAATTTTAGCCAATGTTCCGATCACATCATCCGCCTCAAATCCTTCCTTCAACAAAATCGGAATTTGAAAGGCTTCAACAATTTTTTTGATGGGATCAATCATCGAACGAATGTCTTCGGGCATTTCTTGGCGATGTGCTTTATAGGCTGCAAAATCCGCTTGGCGATTGGTCGCACCTCCCGGCGCATCAAACACAACCGCCATGTGCGTAGGTTGCTCTTTCTTAATCACATCGATGAGTGCATTCGTAAAACCAAATGCTGCCGACGTATTCTGTCCCTTGGAATTTACCCGAGGATTTTTGGCAAACGCAAAATAAGCTCTGTAAATCAATGCAAACGCATCGACCAAGAATAGTTTTTTATCGTGAACGGAAGAAATCATACTGTCAATTTTTTTTTAGGGTCTTTTATAAGCTTCGCCTATTCCGGGAAACCGCTGGTGAAAGTTTTTTAAATCTTTTCAAAAATACTAGCTCCACGTGGTACCTTCTTTGCCGTCTTTCACAACAATTCCTGCAGCTGCTAATCCGTCACGAATTTGATCCGAGGTTGTCCAATCTTTATTTTCGCGTGCTTGCTGACGTAGTTGCAATACCAAATCCATTACTGGTGCTAACTTGGCATTAGACTGTGCTTGAGGAAGCTGCAAACCGAGTACATCAAAAACAAACGCATGCATCTCGTTTGTTAGCAGGTTCAAATCCGATGCCGTAATCGTTGCACTTCCCGCTTTCACGGAATTGATATATTTGACTGCTTCAAATAGATTAGCAACCAAAATAGGCGCATTAAAATCGTCATTCATTGCTGCATAAAAACTAGCTATCAACGCAGATACGTCCGTCGAAGAAGATTGACTCGTTGGCAATTTTTCTAAACTGGAAACCGCTTCCATCAAACGTTCAAATCCTTTCTCTACTGCATTCAATGCGTCGCTGGTAAAATCAAGTGTGCTGCGATAGTGTGCTTGCATGGTGAAAAAACGCACCACGGTTGGGTCATACGCTTTTTGAAGTTGATCATTTTCGCCCGAAAACATTTCATTCGGCAGTAACGTATTGCCTGTTGACTTTGACATTTTCTTTCCGTTTAAGGTCAACATGTTTCCATGCATCCAATAATTTACGGGCGACTTTCCAGTCGAAGCGCAACCTTGTGCGATTTCACATTCGTGGTGCGGGAACTTCAAATCCATTCCTCCACCGTGAATATCAAACTGCTCACCCAAGTATTTTGTGCTCATTGCCGAGCATTCCAAATGCCATCCTGGAAAACCTATTCCCCAAGGGGAAGACCATTTCATAATGTGTTCGGGAGAGGCATTTTTCCACAACGCAAAATCCAACGAATTGCGTTTTTCTTCTTGACCGTCTAAATCGCGCGTTCCAGCGATCAAGTCTTCTATTTTTCGTCCAGACAACTCACCGTATGGATGCGATTCGTTGTACTTCAACACATCAAAATAAACCGATCCATTCACTTCGTAAGCGTATCCGTTCTGAATGATTTGCTGGATCATTTCAATTTGCTCAATAATATGTGCAGTTGCCGTTGGCTCAATACTGGGTGGAAGCGTATTGAACTTTTGCAATACCTGATGGAAATCCAAGGTATATTGCTGCACAATTTCCATCGGCTCTACTTGTTCTAAGCGCGCTTTCTTTGCAATTTTATCTTCTCCTGCATCCGCATCGTTTTCCAAGTGCCCCACATCGGTAATGTTGCGCACGTATCTCACTTTATAGCCCAAATGGATTAAGTAGCGATACACCAAATCAAACGAAATGAACGTACGACAGTTTCCAAGATGCACATTGCTGTAGACCGTTGGCCCACAAACGTACAAACCAACGAAATTTTTGTGAATCGGGACAAATTTTTCTTTTTGACCACTTAAACTGTTGTAAATGAAAAGTTCACCTTGCTTTGCGCTCATTTTTATCAATAATTGGATTGAAAAACAAAGATACATTTTTTTAATCAAGTCCCTTTTTTTGCGCTGGAGAAAACAGCTATTGAATCCTCCCGGCGGAATTGCCATCGAAAACGAGTGGAAGAAATGATTTCTCCGAGAGATTTCTAACTTCCTTTTTTTTCTAAATTTGCCTTATGAGAAAAAAAATTTTGTTACTCGGTTCAGGCGAATTAGGCAGAGAATTTGTTATCGCTGCACAGCGTTTGGGGCAATACATTATTGCTGTTGACAGTTATGAAAATGCTCCTGCGATGCAAGTAGCGAATGCCTGGGAAGTAATTGACATGTTGGACGGAGAGGCGCTCGATCGAATCGTAGCCAAACACCAACCCGATTTGATCGTTCCCGAAATTGAAGCCATTCGTACGGAACGGTTTTATGACTACGAAAACCAAGGAATTCAGGTAGTTCCGAGTGCAAAAGCAGCCAATTTCACCATGAATCGAAAAGCAATTCGCGACCTTGCTGCGATTGAAGTTGGCGTAAAAACAGCAAAATATAAATACGCAACTTCGTACCAAGAATTAGTAAATGCCGTTGCTTACACAGGAATGCCTTGTGTAGTAAAGCCGCTGATGTCGAGTTCTGGCAAAGGTCAATCGGTCATCAAATCAGAAGCAGATTTTGAGCATGCGTGGAATTACGCAATGGAAGGATCTCGAGGCGATTTGAAAGAGGTGATTGTTGAAGGTTTCATCGATTTTGAGTATGAAATTACGTTACTAACCGTCACCCAACAGAACGGTCCAACGCTTTTTTGCGCGCCAATCGGTCACCGGCAAGAACGCGGCGATTACCAAGAAAGTTGGCAACCAATGCCAATGAATCCCAAGCACTTGCAAGAAGCAGAAGCGATGGCAGCAGCGGTTACAAAAGCACTCGGCGGTGCTGGAATTTGGGGCGTTGAATTTTTCATTACTTCAGAAGGAGCCGTTTTTTCTGAACTTTCACCTCGTCCACACGACACGGGAATGGTGACACTTGCTGGTACGCAATCGTTTAACGAATTTGAATTGCATGCACGTGCCATTTTAGGTATTCCAATTCCACAAATTGAAACGTTGCGAAATGGAGCAAGTGCAGTGGTATTGGCCACACACGAATCGCTCGAAACACCTGTTTTTTCGGGAGTTGAAACAGCGGCTAGTTACCCCAACAGCGACATCCGAATTTTTGGAAAACCAACAACGCGCCCGTATCGCAGAATGGCAGTAACACTCACGTATGGAACGGAAGAAGTACACGAATTGGTAGCAAAAGCGCAACAAATGGCGCGCGAAATTTCGGTACAGTAGCTCAAAATTTCAATCAAACGAAACGAATGGATGCCGGTAAATGGATTTGAAAATAAATTGAAAATGAAGAATTTGTTCCCAAAAACCGATGTATTTAGATCAAAAAATTGAAAAAAATATGCAAAATACATTGCATATTGAATAAAAACGCTATCTTTGCCCTCGCTAACCGAATGTCGTTTCGGATTAACAGCAAGCCCAGGTGGCGGAATTGGTAGACGCGCTGGATTCAAAATCCAGTACTGCAAGGTGTGCGGGTTCGATTCCCGCCCTGGGTACCAGAAACCAGAGTCAAAAACAAAGCGAAAGCGATGTTCTAAACTCTGGTTTTTTTTGCTCCAAACTTTCAGAAAAATCTCTAAACTCTTAATTTCTCTCACTCCACAAACCTTGTCCTAATGTGGCCTTTAATCCTTATTAAGTTCACAAAAACTTTAATTTACACCACCCTTCTATGAACTCATAAGCCTTACATGGTCCACAAAAATTATAATTCCACAAACCAAACATCTTACTAATATGACCTTAAATGCCTTATGTGATCCAAAAAAATATAATTTACACCACCCTTCTATGAACTTATATGCCTTATATGGTTCACAAAAACTATAATTTACGCCCTCCTTCTGTGAACTTATATGCCCTATATGGTTCACAAAAACTACAATTCCACAAACCAAACATCTTACTAATATGATCTTAAATGCCTTACATGGTCCAAAAAAAATATAATTTACACCACCCTTCTATGAACTCATATACCTTACATGGTCCACAAAAATTCTGATTCAACCCTCGAAAGGATGTTGAAATTTCAAGGAATGATTAATTTTACATTCGAATGACTCAAACTAGACAGCATTCCAAGCAGTATTTTGAAAATGAACTATTTATTCCTCTTCTTTTGTTTTGGTGCTTCCTTGGTTTACGGGCAAAAAGAACTTGTTACCAGCCGCACGAGCGAAAAAATAACCATCGATGGAAATTTGACAGAGGAAACATGGGGTAAATTGCAAGCAGGAAATGATTTTATTCAAGTTTCTCCAGCTCCAGGAAAACCTTCTGAACAACAAACTTCCATCCAATTAACTTACGACGATCAAGCGTTGTACGTGGCAGTTATTTGTTATGATCAACCAGATAAAGTATCTAAAATTCTTTCGCTGCGCGATGATTTTCACGCCAACATCGACAATATTCAAGTGACGTTGGATACCTACAATGACGATCAAAACGGATTTGTTTTTGGAGTTAGCAGCATGGGCGTTCAATACGATGCGAAAATTTATCAAGGCTCCGACAGTCCAGAATTAGACATGGCATGGCAAAGTGCTGTTAAACATACAGAGAAAGGTTGGCAATTGGAAATGCGCATTCCGTACGCTGCATTTCGTTTTCCGAAAGTTTCCGTTCAAAATTGGGGAATCAACGTTTCGAGATACATCAGTCGAAATCGCGAAAAATCAACATGGAGTCCAATCAAACCGGATTTTGACAATTACATCGCGCAATGCGGAAAATTGACTGGAGTGGAAGGTATCGAACCGCCACTTCGTTTAGCGTTTATTCCATATCTTTCATATTACGTGGATCACTTCGACCAACAAGATCCTGCGGTGAAAAACTGGTCGAATCAATTGAATGGTGGAATGGATATCAAATTGGGATTGAACGAAGCGTTCACCCTCGACATGACCCTTGTTCCTGATTTTGGGCAAGTTGTATTTGACAATCAAGTCCTGAATTTGAGTCCGTTTGAGATTCAATTCAACGAAAACCGACAATTTTTTACGGAAGGTACCGAGTTGTTTAACAAAGCTGGACTATTTTACAGCCGACGAATCGGAATCCAAGCACCCGCACAAGTACTTTCTACCCTGCTCGATTCCAACGAAATATTGAGCAACGTACCGCAAGCATCCCAACTTTACAATGCGTCGAAAATATCTGGACGAACTAAAAAAGGCCTTGGCATCGGTATTTTCAATGCAATTACAGCGCCACAAAAAGCAAAAGCATACAATACCATCGACAGTACCGAACGCGAAATCCTAATTTCACCACTCACCAATTACAATGTTTTGGTTCTTGATCAAAACCTTAAAAACAACAGCTACGTTACCTTTACCAACACAAATGTAACGCGTGCAGGATCATTTTACGACGCCAACGTAACTGGTTTAGACACAAAGTTTAACACCAAGGACAATACTTTTTTCATCGCAAATTGGTTTGCTGCTTCTGGAAAATTTGAACCGACGTCATCCCAATTTGGTCACGCATTTGGCGGGAATATTGGAAAACAAAAAGGCAATTTCATCTACAATACGTCGTATCACGAAGAATCGAATTCATACAATCCCAACGACCTTGGTTTTTTAGCGAACAACAACAAACGCATGATTTCTCAGGTATTACACTATCGAATTTTCGAACCTTTTTGGAGAATCAATCAATTTTCAGCACGCTTTGAAACAATCTACAACCGCTTGTACAAACCAAACGCCTACACGTCGACGATTATCAACTTCAACTCGTATGTGAACACCAAAAAATTTCATGCGTTTGGAATTTCAATGAGCGGTTCAGTTACTCCAAGCAATGATTATTTTGAACCCCGCGTTTGGGGAAGCTATTTTGTTCGCCCGGTTTCTGTTTACAATTCCGCGTGGGCTTCTTCCAATTACCAAAAGAAATTTGCAATGGATGCAGAGGCCTATTGGACCTATTATCGCCGTGACCGCTGGACAGAATGGGGATACAACCTCTCGCCCAGATGGCGCATCAACGATAAGATTTTCTTAATTTACAATTGGGAACACGCGTTTCTAAACAACGAAGAAGGATATGCCGTGCCATTCGGAACGCCCGTTCAGTCGAGCAATGCGATCATTTTCGGAAATAGAAATCGGGTCGATGTTACCAATACCGTCAACCTACGCTATACTTTTACCAAAGTGATGGGTTTCACCTTCCGCTTGCGGCACTATCGTTCTAACGTAAAATACAACTATTTCTATGATTTACAAACAGATGGTACGTTGGTTCGAAATAACTTCACGGGATTAGACGCAAAAAACGAATCTGCCTACAACACCAATTTCAACGCATTTACCATTGACTGGGTGTACCGATGGGTTTTCAGACCCGGAAGTGAAATCAATGTGGTGTGGAAGAATGCCATCTTTACCAATGATAAACGCGTCAATGAATCGTATCTGCGCAACTTGCAATCCACGTTCGACAACAGCGCGGTGAATAGCATTTCGTTCAAAATTTTGTATTGGTTGGATTACCAGG
>SSGT01000162.1 GCA_008017065.1 Crocinitomicaceae bacterium | reverse complement strand
TAGGTCGACTAGGCGCTCGAGATCGAGTTCGAGGTCATCGACAAGATCTGTGAGTGTTGAAGCCGAGTTGAAGAAGAGAGAAGCCGAACGCCTTACTGAAATCGAAAAACAACGTCTCATGTATATATAACTCATTTTATATTGATGAAAAGACAAAGAAATTTAAGTTTTTTTATAATATAAGTTTAAAATAGGCTATTTTTAAGTTAAAAAACGTTCAAAATGAAAACATATTATTCCATAGTATCCATCGCTCCAAAATCGTATTTGAATGAAAGATTCAATGTGGGCTTGTTGTGCGTTACTCCGGAGGAAACGTTTTTTCATTTTTCAGAAGCAAAATTTAAAATTGTTTCTAAATTGCTTTCAATATCAGGAGGTAAGCTTGCGTTTTCTGCATTGGAGGGAATAAAGCAAACGCTGCATAGAGCAGAAGTTAACAATGAATTGAGTTTTTCTAATTCATCTATTTCAGTTGTTTCTGAATCGTATTTGAATTATTTACATCGTTACAATAATAACCTAATTCAGTTTTCTGAGCCAGTTCAAATTGACATTGATGTCAACCAAGAAGTGTTTCAAATCCTTTTTAAAAAATATATTTTTGCGAAAGAAAATTTTGATTCTCAAATTATTTTTGAGGAGTAAAATTCAAACAAAAACCAATAACTCGTTCAAAATACATCCTGAAATTTGCTAGAGAAACAAAATTGTTTAGCTTTATGCTTAGAATCAAGAACTAAAGTATTTTTTAACGCGCATCACTTCCGAAACTAACATGACAAATTTCCATTTTCTTCAATCTGAATGGCCAGATATTTTTGATGTTTGTAGGTTGGCGGAAGATAATGCCTTGAAAATCCCAAATTATTCAGCGATGTCCGCTCGCATGGCGTTGGAGAAAATGGTACATTGGTTGTATGAAAATGATTCAACACTTGTAAAACCTTACGATACAACGCTTTCGACTTTAATCCACAGTTTTGAATTTAAAACCTTAGTGGGTGAACGCATTTTCAGAGAAATCAATATTATTCGTAAAATCGGGAATGATGCCGTGCATGGCACCAAAATCAATGCTGACACGGCGGTAGTTTCTTTGAAATGTTTACATACTTTCAGTGCGTTTTTTGCAAAATATTACAGCACAGAAATTCCGCAGATTGATTTATTTCAAGAAGCTTACCTTCCAAGTGGTGAGGAAGAAAAAATCTTGAAGCGACAATTGGAATTGATTCAAGAAAAGATTGAAAAACAAGCATTTGATTTTCTAAAATCTCAAAAAGAATTAGAGCAAAAACTTGAATATTCTGAAGTTGAACGCCAGAAATTAACGGAGCAGCAAGCTGTTTTTACCAATCGAAGAGAGTACAGACAAAAAACGTCCGACCTTGAAATAACGATTCCTCACAGTTTGTCAGAACAAGAAACCCGTTCAACCTACATAGATTTGTATTTGAGCGAAGCTTCGTGGTGTAATTTGCAAAAAGGACGCGACATCGAATTTGAAGTCACTGGAATCCCCAAAAGCATCAATAAATCAGGAATTGGATACGTTGATTACGTACTTTGGGGTGAAAATGGTTTGCCGTTAGCGGTAATAGAAGCTAAAAAGACGTTGGTTGGAATTGAAAAAGGCAAGCAACAAGCCGTTTTATACGCTGATTGCCTTGAACAAATGTACAAGCAACGACCGATTATTTTTTACACCAATGGATATGATACGATTCTTTGGGATGATTTATTTTACGCTCCTCGCGAAGTTGAAGGATTTTACACGCGGGATGAGTTGCAATTGTTGGTCGACCGAAGAAGAACACGTTTGGATTTAAGGAGTTACAAAATCAACAGTGAAATTGCAGGGAGACCGTATCAAATCGAAGCCGTTAAACGTGTTGCTGAACATTTTTGCGGAACACGAGGTGATCAATTAGTCGGATTGAATCGACGTTCACTTTTGGTTATGGCAACGGGATCAGGAAAAACACGAACAGCAGCATCGATCGTTGACATGCTTACAAAATGCAATTGGGCGAAACGAATTTTGTTTTTAGCGGATCGAAATGCATTGGTCACGCAAGCAAAAAATTCGATTTCTACTTTACTTCCGCATTTGACGAGCATCGATTTAACCAAAGAGCGCGAGGATAACGGAACTCGAATGGTTTTTTCAACCTATCCAACCATGTTGAATAAAATCGATAGTTTGTTAAATAAGCAGGAACGGTTTTATGGCGTTGGTCATTTTGATGTCATTTTCGTAGATGAAGCACATCGATCGGTGTATCAGAAATACAAAGCGATTTTCGATTATTTTGATTCCCTTGTGATTGGATTAACAGCAACTCCTAAAAAAGAGGTGGATAAAAATACCTATGAATTATTCGGAATTGAAGACGATAATCCGACGTTTGCCTACGAATTGAATCAAGCGGTAAAAGACGGATATTTGGTTCCAGCGAAAATATTTTCATGTGAATTGAAGTTTATGCGAGATGGCATAAAATACAAAGATTTAAGTCCTGGTGAAAAAAAAGAGTACGAGGAAAAATTCGGTGATCCAACGCACGAAATGGCTCCCGATGAAATTGATAACTCAGCACTCAACAATTGGCTTTTTAACAACGATACGATCGACAAAGCACTGGATTATTTGATGACAAACGGAATCAAAGTAGAAGGGGGTGACAAAATTGGTAAGACAATCATTTTTGCCAAAAGTCATCAACACGCTCAGTTCATTGAAGAACGATTTAATAAAAATTACCCGGAATATTCGGGACATTTTCTGCGAACGATTGATAATTATGAATTGCGCGCGCAAGATTTGTTGGAGAAGTTTGTAAACGATAAAATTGAATTAGATCCACAAATTGCCGTTTCGGTTGATATGATGGATACAGGAGTAGATGCTCCACGTGTTGTGAATTTGGTCTTTTTTAAACCTGTAAAATCGGTCAGCAAATTTTGGCAGATGATCGGAAGAGGAACTCGACTTCGCCCTAATTTATTCGGTCCCGATGAACATAAAACCCATTTCTTGATTTTTGACTTTTGTCAAAACTTTGAGTTTTTTGATGAAAACAAAGACGGAGACACATCCATCGTTCAAAAATCACTTTCACAACGCATATTTGAAATAAAATTAGATATCACGCAAGCAATTGATAATGCGACTATCAAATCATCAGAAGATGACGATTTGAAAACGTTTTACTTAGCAATGCTTCATTTATCGATAGCTGAATTAGATAGAAATCGCTTTATTGTTCGAAAAGAACTTCGGATGGTTGACAAATACAAGTCGTACAGTCGTTGGGGTAACTTAAGTAAGAGTGATTGTTTTGAAATTAAACAACATTTATCGCATCTTCCCGTGTCAGCGAATTCAGATGAATCCGCAAAGCGATTTGATTTGTTGATTTTGAATATTGAACTTTGTATGCTTGAAAATTTGGATGATTCAGGGTATTGTAATCAAGTAATAAAAATCGCAAAAAATTTAGCTAAAAAAACAACAGTTCCCGCTATTCAAAATCAAATGGAATGGATTGACAAAATTCAACAAACTCAGTTTTGGCAAAATCGGAATCTCAATCAAATGGAAAATTTGCGGGTTGCACTGAGAGAATTGGTTAAATTTTTGGATAGAGAAGAAAAATCAAATTACTATACAGCGTTTCAAGATGATTTAAATTTGAAAAGTTTTAAAGAACGTGATTTTTCCAGTAGTTATCAATCTACAAAAGGATATAAAGACCGTGTTGAGAAATACATTCGTGATCATAAAGACCATTTGGTAATCCATAAATTGAAAAACAATATTCCAATTACGAAGGAAGAATTGATCCTTTTGGAATCAATTGTGTTTGACGATGAAATTTGTGGAACGAAAGAAGATTTTTTGGCTCATTATGGAGAACAACCGTTGGGAACTTTTATTCGAAGTATTCTTGGACTTGAAATTCAAGCGGCAAATGAGGCCTTTACAGATTTCATGCAAGTAGGGAATCTAACGGCCAACCAAATGACATTTATTCAAAATATTATTCAGTACCTGACAAAAAATGGAGTCGTTGAAAAGAGAATGCTATTTGAACCTCCATTCACAGATCAGCATCAAGATGGAATTATTGGGATATTTGATGATGCACTTTCTACCCGAATATTTAAGATTGTTGATCAGATCAACAATAATGCAGGAGCCTAAACCACCCCCATCACTTCCCAATCAATTTCCCTTTCGACAATTCAGTAACCGAAATACTTGAAGGTGTGCCGTAATACCAAATGTCGCCGAGTGCGCGAATCTCTCCGGTGAGTGGAATCCCGTCGACTCGGACTTTGATTGTGCCGGAGGTTTCACTGCTGACATACATCGAATCAGTTACGTGCAATGCGGTAACATCGCAGTAACCGTTGCTTCGTGCGGCAATGTGTGCAATTTGCGTTTTCCCTCCAAGTGTATAATCGCCCCAGCCGTGCGATATGTCTGCTTGGAGTACAATCGACTTCAAATTCAAGTTTACTGATCCAGCTCCATCGCGGATCAACATCACAAAATAAGGCATGTCGAGTGTGTCCACGTTGGTGAGCGGTTCGGTTCCTTCAAAATGCAGGTTGTACACGTTCGTGAAATGAATTTCAACACGGATTTTTTTGTCTAATTTTCGCAAGAAATTGCATTTATTTCCGTTGGTAATCGTCAGCACATCGTCTGAATCAATGTTCCATTCCACGAGATTGACTAAGTTTTCACCACCCGTAATCACTAAGCGATCGGTTGAATCTTGAATCAGGACATATTCCAAGTGCGGATTGAGCCACAATTTGTTGAAGTACGGCAAACTGATGGAGATGGTTTTGTCTTTTCCGGTCGATTTGAAGCAGGTTCGATTTTCAGCTTTTTTGCACGACGAAACCTGAAACAGGATGCTTGCCAGTGCGAGAATGTATGCAAACTTTTTCATCTTAAAACGTATATCCAATTCCGTATTCTACATAATCGGCTTTCGCCCAGTGTGTTTTCAGCGTAAAGTTGATGAGCAGGTGTTTGTTGGCTTGGTAACGCATCCCCAATCGGTGGTATATTTTGTCGTCAGGATTGTATTTGTCGACCAAATATCCGCCCATTCCAAGTATAAATTGGAGTTTGTCGAGTGGTAAAATGTACCCGCAATAGACGCCCAATTGCGCAATGCTCGCATCCGTTTTTGGAATTTCGGGTTTGTAGCCTTTAATGCTTGTTTTGTAGATGAAATCGAGTCCAGTTTCAATACCCGATTTCGGTCCGGTAATTTTTCGTCCCAAAACAGAAAGTGCGTAGACCGGATATTTTTGTCCTCCCGTCGGGAAAATTTCTTTGACGGAAAGGATTCCGATTGCAGTTACATTCCACCGTTTTTTCTCAAATTCAGTCGTGTTTTTAATTCGTTCGCTCCGCTGAATCGTTTTTCCAAATCCGAGGGTAACATACGGCAAGTTGATCCCTAAGTTGGGCACTTTGGTGGATCCATTGCTGCAATGTGTCAAGTCAATTCCTGCGAGTAAATGCGAATTGCCGATGAAATAGCGGTAGCGAAATCCCAAACAAATCAGTGCATTGAAATGGGTTGACATGGCGATTCCTTTTGGATTCGATTCTTGATCAAAAATTTTGGTATTCCACGATCCGCCAGCACTTATCCGACCTGAAAACTCGTTGCGTTGATTTTTTGCAAATGGAAAATCGATGAAAATATAACTCCCGTAAACTTGGCCGAGCAATTTGTTGTTGCCAACCGTACTGCCAAAAAGTGTGACTCCTACTTTGGGATAATTGTAGTGTTGATGGTAATTTTTGGAACCATTTGTTTGGATAAAACCCGTAATTTCTCCTCCAATTGCATGTTCTTTCCCCAAATGTCCCATCACACCGCGGTGCGCGAGTAAGAAACCCACTTTTGGGTTGACTTCGATTCCCCATTCTTTTTGTTGAGCGAAGGAATAAAACGTTGAAACAAAGACGAAAATAGAAGTGTAGATAATCAATCTCATAAAACAAATGTATATATAATCTCAATTCTATCTAACTTCGCAGGCAACCCTAAGCAAAAAAAAACAAAATGGACGAACGATTATTGGCGTTTCAACGCTTATTAAATGTCATGGACGATTTGAGAGAAAAATGTCCTTGGGATAAAAAACAAACTTTTGAAACCTTACGACCATTAACGATAGAAGAAACGTATGAGTTGGCGGATGCTATTTTAGACAAAGACATGAAATCGATTCAAGGCGAATTGGGTGATTTGTTTTTGCATTTGGTTTTTTACAGCAAGTTGGGATCAGAAACCGGTGATTTTTCCGTGACAGAAGTCTTGAATGGAATTTGCGAGAAGTTGATCTACAGACATCCGCACATTTATGGCGACACAGTGGCAGCGACCGAAGAGGAAGTGAAAGCAAATTGGGAACAACTGAAGCTCAAAGAAGGAAAGAAATCGGTGCTAGAAGGAGTGCCAAAATCATTACCAGCGTTAGTAAAAGCCGCGCGCATTCAAGAGAAGGTACGTGGCGTTGGTTTTGATTGGGACAACAAAGACCAAGTTTGGGAAAAAGTGCAAGAAGAAATTCAAGAACTCAACGAAGCGGTGGAATCCAAAGATCATTCGGAAATCGAAAATGAATTTGGCGACGTGCTTTTTTCCTTGATTAATTATGCCCGATTCATTCAGATCAATCCTGAAAATGCATTGGAGCGAACCAACAAGAAATTCATCACGCGTTTTCAATGGATGGAAACCCATATTCAGTCTGATTCCAAGGAAATGAATAAAATGTCTCTAACGGAATTGGATGTGTATTGGAATCAAGCCAAAAAAGCAACAAATTAACCGATTGATAC
>SSGT01000091.1 GCA_008017065.1 Crocinitomicaceae bacterium | reverse complement strand
GACGTCACCTACGGAGGAACGGCAACGGCATCGTTAGACTGTGCAAGTACGGTTTGGATTACAAATTCAGGTACACAACCAATTCCACCATTGAACTATGGAAATTTAGAAGTTTTAGGAGGGAATAGAGTGTTTCCAAACGGGGATACAATCGGAATTTGTTCTGGATTTAATGTTAATCCAAGTCTCCATACTTATACAGTAACAGGAAGTACAGTTAGGTATTTTTCTTCGGGTTCGGGTTGGGTAATGATCCCTTTCACTTACAACAACTTGCATTTTGATGGAACTGGTGATTTTTCGTTAGGTTATTCCGCAACAAATGCAAACAAAACCTATAATGTATTGGGTGATTTTACTCAAACAAAAGGAATTGTTTATATTGGAGAAAACGGATCCGCAACTGCCACGTTGAATGTGTTTGGAAATACGACAATCTCGGGTGGAACCTTGGTTGTAAACCAAGAAACAGGTGGAACGGGAGTACTCAACATGCGTGGAAACCTAACGGTTAATGGTGGGATTTTGACATCAAATGTCAATACCAATGCATTTCTTCGCTTTACCGGAACGGGACAGCAAGACGTGTCGTTGACGGGAGCAAATCAAATTTTCCACACCGAAATCAACAAAGCAAGCGGATTCGTCAATCTCTTGACAGATTACCAAACTCGCAGAACATTGACCATGACGGCAGGAAATATTGTTACAAACACCAACCTGTTTGAACTCGGTGAAAACACAACCAACAAAGGAACACTTTCCTACACATCGGGCTTTGTAAACGGACGAATGCGACGTTGGTTTGCATCCACCAACAGCAACGACGCAACGGGATTGTTCCCAATGGGGCAGGACGTATCGGGAATGAAAAACCGCTTTACGCGCGTGTATTTCACAACAGCGCCTTCTACGGGTGGTCACTTGACAGTAGAATATGTAACATCGCCAATGGGTGTAGCAGGTTTACCAATCGCAGCTGCAAGCACTGGCGGATTTGGATTGGATGTAACATCGACTGAAGACCAAGGTTACTGGAAAATCGACAACCAAGCAGGTACGTTGACAGACGGAGCGTACACGATTTCGTGCACCGGTCAAGGATTTTCAACGATCAACGCCCTTTCAGGGATTACATTGTTGAAACGTGTGGGTGGCGGAAACTGGTTTTGCCCAGGTGCGCATGTCGCTGCCACAGGAACCACGGCTGTGCCAACAGTTTCACGCAGTGGAGTGAGCGGTTGGTCTAATTTCGGATTCGGAGGCAATGTAGCCAATCCGTTGCCGGTAGAATTGCTATCGTTTAATGCAGGATGTGCTGAAACAGCGGTTGAACTTACGTGGTCAACGGGAAGTGAAACCAACTCCGACCAATTTATTCTTGAGCGCAGTCGCGATGTCAATGTGTGGAATTCAGTCGCAGTGGTTGACGCCGCAGGAAACTCAACTTCGCAGTTGGATTACCAACACACCGATGAAAATCCGTTCCCGGGTGTATCGTATTACCGTTTGCGTCAAATCGACTTCAACGGCAACGAGCGAGTGTACGGACCAATCAGTGTCAATTGCAGTGCGCAAGGCGAAGGAATTGAGGTTTACCCGAATCCAGCTTCGCAGCAATTCACGGTTGCAATTGCGTTGAAAGACGACATGCCAGCGACCCGTATTCAAGTGCTCGATGTTTCAGGAAAAATCATCGCGACGCAAGTAAACGATTTGAAAGCAGGAACCACAAACATCTTGTTCGACCAACTGGATCTTCCAGCAGGTACCTACATGATTCACGTTGTTTCCAACGCATCACACTTCGCACCCTTACGCCTCGTAATCACGAATTAATCAAACACATATATCTCTATAAAAACAGTTGGCCCCCGCCAGCTGTTTTTTTTTGCACCCACCCCACAATTTTCGGAGCTTCAGTCGATCATCGTTTCCCCCTTTTGCCGTGGTCTTAATATCCTAATATCCTAATATCCTAAAATCCTAAAATCCTAATATCCTAACATCCCCCAAAACGTCTAATGTCTCCTGTCTAACGTCTTAATATCCTAACATCCTAATATCCTAATATCCTAACATCCTAAAATCCTAACATCCTAAAATCCTAACTTCCTAAACTCATACACCGTAAAAATCGCCTCAAAATGCGTGGTGTTGACCAAGGTGTAACGCTGTTTCAGGGTTTCCAAGATACCGTTGTTTGGATTCGAAAAATCGGCGGCTGCGTCGAAGTAGATTACCTTTTCTTGGAGTGGTAGCGTCGAATCCATTTTGTAAAGCGGGTAAATGTGCTTTTTGTTCAATTCTTCGGTCATCGTTTGATAAACGTGTTGGTCGTTGTAGCGCCGAAACAAATCGATGTCGTAGTAGTAGCAAAAATTCAATACAAAATCGTGGCCGCAAATCAAGACACTTGTCTGTTCGTTCGTTTGTTTTTTGACGTATGCAATCGCTTCTTGTGCGTGCCGCTTGTTGTCTAAATTGGGTTTTAAAGTCGCAACAAAAAGCAAGGCAACAGCGCCATACATCCACGTGTTGACACGTTGGTTGCGAAAGAGAAAGTGAACCGAAACAGCAACCGATAGGTAGTATCCGAAGGAAACAAACACGAGGTAACGATCGAGGAACATCGGAATTGCGTAGGAAATTGCAAACAGCGATAAGAAAGGAAACAAAAACCAAATGAGCACAACCTGGGTTTGGGGTGTTGTGTTGGATTTTTTCCACAAGATTATTTTCTTCACAAGTGCCGCCACTAGTAGCGCAATGCAAATCACGGTTGTGACCGGTTGGTTCGAAAAATTCCACAACATGTTGTACAAACTTTCGATTCCGGTTGGTTTTTCAATCCACGTGCCACGGGTTGCCGATACCTGAAGTCGATTCGCTAAAATCACGACATTGGGGAGAAACAACAGGAAGGTGGCCACGCCAGAAATCAGGTAGCGAACAAGCATTTTTCGCCGAATTTCAGGCACCATGAGCACGGATAGCCCTTGAATTGCAATAAGAAAAACCCCAAAGTAGTGGGAATACATCAACGTAGCGTTGAGGAGTACGAGTGCGATCCAACGAGCGGTCGATTTTTGGTTTTCAAGCAGCGAAAAAAAGACGTACATGGAGCTCACAGTGAGTAATCCAAACCACGCATATACGCGAGCTTCGTGGGCAAAAAACAAATGAAAATTGGAACCTGTAAAAAGCAATGCGGCAAAAATACCCGCTTTGTGGCTGATGAATCGCCAGCCGATAAGAAAAACGATTCCCGCAGTCATACTGCTAAAAACCGCCGGTAAAAACCGAACCGAAAACGGTGAAATACCAGCCCATTTGATCCAGTAGTGCAACATGATTTCAAACAAGGGCGGATTGTTTCCTTGATACAAGTGATGGATGATTTTGGAGACATCCATCTGTGCGTGGTAGATGGAAAACGGTTCGTCCCACGAAATGGAATTGGTATCTAGATACAAAAACTTGAGCACCACGTTTAAAACAACAAATACTCCAAAGAGGATCCATTTCGTGGTGGATGTTGCTTGTAATTTCTTCATGGTCAAAGCTACTATTTTTTCGATTTTTTCCGTTATTTTTTCAGGGGATTTCTACCGCTCACACAAGCAACGGTTTAAATTCGTATTTTGCACTGAAATTTTTGACGTATGCCACACATTAAAAACGCTTTAATTCGTTTTCGAATCATTGACCGTTGTTTGAGAAACACCTACAAACCTTTTCCCAGCAAAAGTGATTTGCGGACCGCTTGCGAAGATGCATTGTTTGGTAGTGAGGACGGCGCGAATATTTGTGATTCAACCATCGAAAAAGACATGTTTGTCATGAAGATGGAACACGACGCACCGATTCGTTACAGCAAAAAAAACAAAGGATATTATTACGAAAATCCAGATTTTTCGATCAACGACATTCCCCTGAGCGAAGACGACGTAGAAGCAATTAAATTTGCGACCAACACCCTGATTCAATTTCGTGACACGGCCATGTTTAAGCAGTTTGGTTTTGCGATCGATAAAATCTTCGACCGTGTTACAATTTCCGCCGACCCCGATGCTTCCGATATTGCAGATTTAGTGCAATTTGAAGTCGGAATTTCCGCCAAGGGAAATGAATTTTTGTCGCCATTGCTCACAGCGATTCGAACCAAAAAAGTAGTGACGTTTGATTACGAAAGTTTTGTCAATGGAAAGAAAAAACCGCGCGAGGTAGTTCCTTTGTTGCTCAAAGAATACCGCAATCGATGGTATTTGATTTCGTTTGATTTGACGAAGAATTCGGTGATCACCTACGCACTCGAACGCATGGAAAACGTGGTGGAAACCGAACAATTTTATGCGGAGAAGATCGAATTTGATTCGAAGCAGTTTTTTAAAAATGCAGTCGGAATCACAGCAAGTGAGTCGCAGCAGCCCGAAAACGTGATTTTCAAAGCAGACAATGTTGCTGCCAAATACATCGAGTCGCAACCGTTTCACGTAAGTCAAACCATTGTAAAACAAGGAAAAAACAAAACGGTTTTCTCACTGCAAGTATTGGTTTCCGAGGAATTGATTCGCAATTTCATGAGTTACGCCGGTGAAATCGAAGTGATCGAACCCGCAAGTTTGCGCCAACTGATCGTCAAGCGCTTGGTCGACATGTGCGACAAATACGGTGTGTGATTGGACGGTGCGTCAACCTTGTAAAACCGCCAAGGGTTGCTCGGAAATGAATTTTGAACCAATTTTGAATCCTTCGTTTCTTTTTAAACGTGGATGCCGATTCGCTTCTTGTTTTCCATTATCTTCGTAAAAAAATCACACATGGTACTCATTCAAGAAATAGAAAATAAGGTTTGTACACTTCGATTCAATCGACCTGAAGTGTTCAATTCGTTCAATCAGGAAATGGCTTTTGCACTTCAAAACGCACTGAAAGCGGCTGCGGAAAATGAGGAGGTACGAGCAATTGTACTTACGGGCGTTGGTAAAGCATTTTGTGCCGGGCAAGACTTGGCAGAAGCGACTGATCCAAACGGACCAGCGTTGCAATCGATTGTGAAAGAACATTACAACCCAATTATCGAATTGATTCGCACGATCGAGAAACCGATTGTTGCAGCAGTAAATGGCGTTGCAGCAGGTGCCGGAGCAAATATTGCCTTGGCGTGTGACATCACGATTGCCAAAGAATCCGCAAGTTTTATTCAAGCATTTTCAAAAATCGGTTTGATTCCAGATTCTGGAGGTACATTTTTCTTACCGCGCATCATCGGTTCACAAAAAGCATTGGCGCTAATGATGACTGGCGATAAAGTGACGGCTTCTGAGGCTGAATCAATGAATATGATTTACAAGGCAGTAGCCGACGATCAATTCGAAGATTTTGTTCAACATTTTACCCAAAAAATAGCGCAAATGCCAACGCGTGGTTTAGGATTGACCAAAAAAGCAGTCAACGCGAGTTTTACCAATACCTTGACACAACAATTGGCAGTGGAAGAAGAATTGCAAACAATAGCAGGTTCAACCGACGATTTTAACGAAGGAGTTGCCGCTTTCTTGGAAAAAAGACAGCCCGTATTTACTGGAAAATAATCTGTTCAACTAATAGTGAAACAATGACACAACACGTAGTAGGCGTTTTAGGCGCTGGCACAATGGGAGCAGGAATCGCACAGGTTGCGGCTCAACACGGCCATTCCGTTGTATTGGTGGACGTAAATACCGATGCATTGGCGAAAGCAAAAACGAACTTAGACAAGGTACTTTCCAAGTTGGTCGAAAAAGCGAAAATCAGCGAAAGCGACAAGCAGCAAACCCTTGATCGGATTCTGTTTTCAGCGCAATTTGAAGATTTCAAGCCGTGTGGGATTGTGATTGAAGCAATCGTTGAGAAATTGGAAGTCAAACACGCTGTTTTTCAGCAAATGGAAGCGGTTGTTTCAGACAACTGTATTTTAGCCTCCAACACGTCTTCATTGTCGATCGCATCCATCGGATCGGTGTTGCAAAATCCTACGCGCTGCATCGGAATT
>SSGT01000196.1 GCA_008017065.1 Crocinitomicaceae bacterium | reverse complement strand
GGAATCCGATAAAAAGCGAGAGGACGCAAACATGTGTCCCATCAACAATTCTGCAACCGATTGAGAAGAAGACGCAGGCGTATTGATCACTTTTCGACCGTTTTCTCGGGCGTAAGCGACATCAATATTATCCATTCCGACGCCACCACGACCGATCAATTTCAACCCTGGACAAGCGTCAATTACTTCTTTACGAACCGTCGTTGCACTTCGCACCAACACAATTTCGTAGTTTTCTTCATTGACTTTGTTCGCTAAATCTTTTTGGTCAACTTTATCCGTTACCACAACATATCCAGCAGCTTCGAGTGCTTTTTTTCCTTCATCTGAAATACCGTCGTTCGCTAATATTTTCATGCTATTTCTTATTTGAATCGATTCAATTAACCATTTTTACGTGTGAATTCTTTCATCACATCAACCAATACTTGCACGCTTGAAAGTGGCAACGCATTGTACAACGAAGCTCTGTATCCTCCTACTGATCGGTGACCTGGAAGACCTACAATTCCAGCAGATTTCCAAGCTATATCAAACTGTTCAGACAATCCTTCGTTGGTCAATTTGAACGTCACATTCATTTGCGAACGATCTTCTGTTGCAACATTTCCTACAAATAGTGGATTTGCGTCAATTTCAGCATACAACAAGTTCGCTTTTGCAACATTTTCTACTGCTTTTGCTTTGACACCTCCATTTTTCAATAAATCGCGCAAATTCAACATAGCAACGTAAATAGAGAATACAGGCGGCGTATTTAGCATCGATTCTTTTTCAACGTGTTGTTTCAAATCCAAATACGTAGGCATAAATGGTGAAGTCGATTTTCCCAACACCTCGTCTTTTACGATGTACAACGTTGCACCTGCTGGACCTAAATTTTTCTGTGCTCCTGCGTAGATTAAATCAAAATCAGCCACATTGATTTCCTTTGAAAAAATATCCGAAGACATATCGCAAACCAATGGCAAGTTCGTTTTTGGGAATTCATGAAACTGTGTTCCATAAATGGTATTGTTGGACGTGAAATGGAAATAATCCAACTCACTTGGGATTTCATAATTCTTAGGAATATATGTGAACTGTTTGTCTTCTGAAGACGCAACGGTAATGGCATCTACACCAACTTTTTTCGCTTCTTTGATTGCCCCTGAAGCCCAAGTTCCTGTATTGATATATCCTGCACGTTTTGTGTCACGCATCATGTTTAATGCAGCTACTGTAAAACCAAGTGTTGCACCTCCTTGCATAAATGCAACGGAATATCCCGTAGGAACATTCAATGCTTTTTTTACCAAGTCAAGTGCCTCGTCCATAACAGCAACATAGTCTTTGTGACGGTGAGAAACTTCAAGAATGGACAACCCATTAAAATCAAGCACTGCTTCTGCAGCTTGTTTAAATACATCCTGTGGTAAAATACAAGGACCTGCACCAAAATTATACTTCATAATCAAACTTTTAATTGAAAATTCTATTTCTTCAAAACGTTCACAAATTTGGGCTTTTTTTCTATCCTAACCAACTTTATCGGATGAATTAATCATATAAATAAAAGAAAATGAATGAAACAAAAAAGGGGTCAACACTTTCGCATTGACCCCTTCGGTATTTTAATCGTTGGTTCTTACAAAACAACCACTTTTTTAGTCAAACTAAATTCACCTTGACTGATTTTTACATAGTAGCAACCAGCAGCTAAAGGAGAAGTTAAATTCAATTCATGTGTTACTTGTCCGTTAACAGATGTATTTGTTTCAGTAGTTAATACTTTCCCTTGTACATCCATCAATTGGAATTCAACTGGATTTTCGTTTGCAACATAGTTAATTGCAATTCCGTCAGTCGTGTTTGTTGGGTTTGGGTAAACTGTCAAGTCCATTGTGTTTAATGGATTTTCAGCTACAGTCAAAACTCCTGTTACACGAATGTTGTCGATGTAAACGTTGTTTGAAACGTCTGAGGAATTAAACTCAAATTTGAAACGTGTTTTTGTATCTGTATTGTTGATAACCACAGGAACAGTAACGGTTTTCCATTGTGTATTGCTTGTTGGTTTGAAATCAATTCCAGTACTGTTTCCAGCTGTCAACAAATCTGTCGTTGTCAATGTTTCTCTCAATGTCCATGTTTTACCACAGTTTTTAGAAACGTACACTTTCAACGATTCCGTGATTTCAGACAATGTTGTCCCTCCTGTTGCGTAAGCAAAATCGAAGATCAATTCACTTCCTGAAGTAGTCGACAAATTGTAAGAAGGTGAAATCAACGCATCTTTGTTACCTCCCAAACGGAAGTTGTAGAAATACAAATCAGTGAATGCTTGTGCAGCAGATACGTCTCTGTAATTATTCAATTTCATACATTTTGAGTTGTCTTTTCCATTCGTGTTAGAAAACGCCCATCCTGCGTAATTGTTTTCTGGATTGTCAACCAACCAAGAAACTGTGTTTCCAGACTCAAAATCTTCTGTATACGGACCTACTTTGTCTGCCCACGTTGGAGAAATATGAACGGATTGAAAAGAAACTAAACTATCTGTTCCGGTTGCATTTGAAACGACCAATTTCACTTTTTTCCATCCAAATCCAGAGAAAGTTACTGAGGGTGTTGCTGAAGTTGAAGTTGCTGGCGTACCATCTGTAAAGTACCACGTTCTATCCGTTACCGCTGCATTCCAAGAGGCATCTTTGAAGGAAACCGTCTCGCCTTCACACGCAAACTTTGTTCCAACAGAGAAGTCAGCAATTGGAGCACACAATGGCGCTGGGTTTGCCAACGCACCTGTTTCGATCAAGTTTGTATCTGTCCATAAATTATTTCTGTTTCCTGTTTCTACAACCAGCGTATTTCTCATAAACGCTGCTTGATCTTTCGTAAACATCACTGAACAGTAGGAGTAATCCATGTAGTTTTGGTAGTTTTCTACCACAGGTGCGTTACACACTTGTGCTTGTGCCAATGTGGTAGGACAAAAGTTGAATCCTTTTGTTTCTGGCGTATCATCGATACCATCGTCACCACAAGCAACTCCTGGTTCGTTTGTACTTCCCCAAGGGTGAGCCAATCCTAAGTAGTGACCAATTTCGTGTGTCAATGCACGTGAACCGTTTAAGTTTCCAGTACCCATACTTCCGATGTAGTTGTGCAAGATGATAATTCCATCTGCAAAGAAAAAACCTCCTTCAGTAGCTGATGGGTAATACGCATAACCTGCAACACCATCACGCATGGAACGAACCACCCAGATGTTCAAGTATTTTGAGCGCATCCATTGGTTGTGTTTTGCGTAGTCGTCACCGTTATTTGTTTCGTGTGAATAAATGTGCTCGATTCCGTTTGTACAATTTCCGTATGGGTCAATTGTTGCCAATCTGAATTCGATGTTTACATCCGCTGCTAATGTATCATAACCAGCAACTAATTCAGAAAGATCTGCATTTTGTTTTCTGTAATCACGGTTCAAAATATCAACCTGATTGTACACTTGTGCATCCGAGATATTTTCTACTCCGTATTCATGGACAATGTGGAAAACGATTGGAATGATGTACGTCGTTTTTGCTGTTGCACCAGTTCCAGTAGTTTGACGAGCACTTGCTACAAGTTGCTCATAATCTGCTTTTAACTGCGGATCTTGTGCCCACAATTCTTGTGTTCTTTTGTTGTGTCCACAGTTAAAGTGGTTCTCCTGTGCATTCATAGATACAGAACACCCTAAAGCTAACACAAATAAAAATGAGTTGAATTTTAGTTTCATTTTATAATAATTAGTTCATACAAAGTTAGCAAATAATAAAAGACAATGAATAATCTGCTTATTTTTTTTCATTGCCGTGTTTTTTTTGATTCTTGATGCGATTTCGGAAATTCAACGACCGCGTTGCATGCTCTTGCGATTTATAAATCCACTTTCGATTGTTTTTTTTTTTAAGATTGATGATGGCTGGTTCACCAATCTTTGGTTAGACAATCGAATTTTGGATCGCTGAATACTTCATTCGTTTCAATTACCAAAAATTAACAGTTGAAAGGTAGCAACTTATTTCGTTCGTCGATGGTACATTTAGTAAAGTGTATCCTTGAGTGAACGAAGTATTCTAACTTACGTGTAAAAATTAATCTTTGTTTTCATAGCGCATCTGTTTTAAGTTAACATTGGATTTATTGCCGTACCATTTTTCTATTTTCAACGTCATCAAACCTCCACGAGTTGGTTGCGCAACTTCAAAAATAAAATCATTTTTCGTTCATAAACTCAGTCAAACTTACACGTAAACAAATCGTTGTCAAACGGTATTTTAATCTAATTTCTAAAAAAATATACAAGTCCACGTACATTGGAGCAAACGCGAAAAAGGCTACCCAACTCAATGGATAGCCTTCAACATATTGAATCAATTGGATTACTTTGTAATAACCAATCGTACGTTTTTAACGGTTGATTTAGACGAAATCACTGCATTGTACACTCCAGCTGTCAAGTCTTGCACATTCAATTGTACGTTGTTTGCTCCTGCATTCATCGTACCGTTGAATCCTTTCAAGACCATCTTCCCTGTCATGTCAAAAAGCACGATTTCTACTTCAGCTGCATCTTGCAACGCAATCGCAAAATTCACTTCCGTTTGTGCTGGATTCGGGTAAATAGCCAAATCTGTAAAAGCTTCCACGTTTTCAGTTGCTAAGAAACCACCTGTGAATTTACCATTTGTAAAGCTTGCTCCAGTTGCTGCTGTTGAACCTGAATTCAAACGTGCATCTGGTTTTGTACCCAACGCTGGGAAAAGATTTACCCAGTTTACTTGCGTAACTGTTTTTGTCGAATCGTTGTTGTCAGCTCCAAAGAAAGTTGAGTAGAAACTAGCAGCACCCGTTACAGCATTTGAACCTGCTGCATAGTTAACCAATAGGTTATTTGCAAAAACGGATGTATCTCCCGTGATGTTGTCTTCCGTAGAAGCTCCTTCAATTGATAATCCTTTTTCCCATCCTGTTGTGATCGAATTGAAAACCGAAATCGCAGAGTTTCGACGAATTCTAAATGATTTTTCAAACTTCTCTCCTGTTGGCAAAGCCGTTGTTCCGTCTCCTTTTGGACCTACGATTGTAATGTTTGAGAAAACAGCTGCTGTCAATGGTTGTGCTACAGAACCTGTTGCATCGTTATCTGATTCAAATGCGTTTGAATCTCCAGCCGCATCCGACAAATCTTTGTCGCGGATGATCAAACCAAACTGAACGCGACCTCTGTAACCGAAATCGGTATCAAAATCATCGTCTAATCCACGGTAAGCGATCAAGTGTTTTGCATCTACTGTTCCACCAAACCATTCAAAAGAATCATCCCCTGAAAAAGACACTTGGATAAAATCTACTTCGGTTTGTTTTCCAACCGAACCAAAAGTGATTCCGTTGATTTCTTTGTTTGGTTGCAATGCGATTCCTGCAAACTCAATACGGATGTATTTCAATTTTCCAGAGTTATCGTTATCATCTGTTCCACCAAATTCTGTATCGGAAGTTGGAGCAATTCCTTCAATGTTCGCAATTCCACCTGGTTGATTATTTACTGCTTTTCCAAGGATTACTAAACCTCCCCAATCTCCTTCTGCTCTGTTTCCAACAGATTCGTTGGATGTAAACACGATTGGATTTGTTTGCGTTCCTTCTGCCATGATTTTACTTCCTTTCGTAATAATCAAAGATCCTTGCGAATTTTTGTCACCACGGATGATCGTTCCTGGCATGATGGTCAATGTTGCACCATTTTTAACATACACTTTGTTTTGCAACAAAACGATTCCACTCCACGTTGTGTTTGCTGTAATATCAGAAGAAACTGTTGTTGTCGCTGCTCCGTAAACCGTGTTCTCTGGATCGAAATTCGCCCACCCACTTGTCCAATCTGTTGCTGTTGTATTGTCTGTCACTGGAAATGCACCTTTGTATGTCGTTGCTGTCCAAAATGCGCTTTGTGCATTCAACATCGAACCAACCAACAAGGAAGCTAAACTTAAGTAAATCTTTTTCATTTTTCTATCTTTTTATTTGATGCAAAGTAACTGCTTGAATCTTGCTTAATAATTAACGAAACATTACAGATGCTTTATGTTTAAGTTATGTAGATGTTACCAGCCTACGCACATCAATACATACACTGGTAACATGGTTTTTTAGAATGTATAACTTGCGCTAAATGAAATGGTTTGACCAAAGGTCGTTTCTTGCCATCTGTTATCGACACCGTCGTCGTACTTTTTGTTTTGATTCAAATCTTGGTAGAAAATTAATTTTTGCGCCAATAAATCACGTACGTTCAACTTCAATTCCAATTGCTTATCCAAAAATGTCTTTGAAATTTGAAGATCGATCACATTTCGGTGGTTCTCCCACACGTCTGGTTCTTGCACATTTCCAACAATGTAAATTCTTCGTCCTACCACGTTGTAAGAAGCACTTACAGTCAAATTCGTTCGTGGATTGGTGTATTGCAAACCAGCATTTACGATGTATGGAGATTGCCCTTGCAGTGGTCGAGAATTTCCAATAGCGCCGTTGACGTTACTGATATCCACTTTTGACTGGATCAAGGCTAGATTGGTATACAAAGTTGTGTTTTCCAAAATTCCGTTTGATTTCAATGAATCTCCGAAGAAAACACCTAATTTGATGCGGTATTCCAACTCAGTACCGTAGTTGATTACTTTATCAACGTTGGTGTAATACAATTCACTTGCGCCCGAAACACCTGTTCGGTTGACCAACTCAATCGGGTTTGTAAATTGCTTGTAGAATCCAGAGATACTGAATACTTGACCAGCTCCTGGGAAAATTTCGTATCGAACGTCCATGTTATCGATCAGCGCTCTTTTCAAGTTTGGATTACCCGACAAAATGTTGTCCATCGCGAAATTGTAGAAGGCAAAAGGCGCCAACTCTCTAAATTCAGGACGAGAAAGTGTTTTGTAGTAACTCAATCGCAAGTTCATTTTCTTGTTGATGGAATAGATAAAATTCAACGAAGGCAAGATGTCGACCACTGTTGTATCGATTCTGCGTGCAATGTTCGTCCCGGATTCGATGTATGAAAATACTTGATTGTATGCTTCTAAACGCGCACCTCCCACAAATCTAAATTTCTCTTTGATTTTTGTATCGAACATCAAAAAACCAGCATTCAACATGGAAGACGCTTGGTAATTATCGCTCACTTTTGTCGCTTCTTCCAACTTGAAACCTCCCATTCCATTCGCTAAAACACCTAAATTCTCTGGAGCAAAGATTTGATCCTCTGGAAGTAGAAGCAAGCTGTTGTCAAAAGCGATAGACGATGTTTTCAAACGCGAGAAACCTAAATTGCGCGCCGAAAAATCACGTGTTCTGAATTGTTGCATTCCTCCAATTTTGAAGTCAATTTTGGTCTTATTCAATTCAACTGGAATGACTAAATCATATTTTGCACTGTAAATTTTTTCTTTTGTCTCCGACCAGAACATATTTCCCGCAGCTGTTGGGATAGTACCATTATTTTGAACAATTGCCGTATACGCTTCCGAAGTATCCGCTTCGTCTAGTGCTGTTTTCTGGTATACAACTCTGCGCATGTTTGGAACATTTCGGTTGACATCACTGTATCCCAAATTCCAATTGAATTTCAATTTAGAATCTGCAATTTCGTGTGATCCTTCTAGCTGCGAACTAAACAAAACATTTTGTGTAAACCAACGGTTAGAAGATTTTTCAAACTGATGTGGGTCGTTGTCCAACTCACGAACTCCGTTTCGAATGTTGACACGATCATCGGAATTGATACTCATCAAATTTTTAAATTTCAACTTATTCTTCGAGTTGATATCGTACGAGAAATTTAACAATCCACTATTCAAAATTGATTGCACAAACACGCTGTCTTTCAATTCTGATCTCAACACAACGCCTGCTGCTTGCTCTTCGTATTCTCTTCGAATGTTTGAGTTTGTGTTGAAATTATTCTGATACGTGTAGGCGAACACCATCCCAATTTTTTGCTCTTTGATTTTGATGTTTCGACCCAATGCATATTGCAAGTTCAAATTCGGGAGTGCTTTGCGCGAATCGATCGCCCATGAAGGAGTTACTTCTTGTGCCAATCTCCCTTTTTCCGACGCACTTAACGTTGAAAACTCTTGAGTCGACGGAATTGAAGAAGCCAAACCGCGTGCACCGTTGTCG